>DQSX01000135.1 GCA_015663065.1 Sulfurovum sp. | reverse complement strand
TCGCACCCGTAGGTTCGACGATGATTTTATGCAAAGTCCATGAATACGATGATGATGCAAAGTCATGAATTTCTATTTCGAGATTTGGGAATAATACAGAAGCGAAACAATACCGCTATATGAAGCAGCAGACAAATACAGATACTGATGGAAAAACATATCAAAACAAGTACCAATACAAATACCAGCATCAGTACCGGTATGAACATAACAGCGAAGTTCAAGGACAGAGCAGTCAAATGCAAAGAAGAGGCAGCGGCGGAATGGGAAGAGGAAGACATTAAGTCTTCTCTCCTTTTTTTAACCTTCTCTTGCAAAATCTCACATCTGCAAAACCCATTATGGGTGTATGGGGTTATTAGAGGTGCCCTATTTAAATCATATGTCTACTACCTTCAGGTACAGCCTCCGAAACAACTTTTTTATTCTCGATCTTGAGTATTCTGTCACACAACGGCAGCATTGCCTCATCGTGTGTAACCATGATGACAGCGACATTCTGATCGATTGCAATCTTTTTAAGCATCTTCACTACACTGACAGAACGGTCCAGATCTAAAGCTGCCGTTGGTTCATCTGCAAGGATAATCTGAGGTTTGTTCGCCAGTGCCCGGGCAATGGCAACTCGCTGATTCTGCCCTCCGGAGAGTTCAGAGGGCATATTGTATGCTTTGTCGGCTATATCAAAGTACTTCAGCAGCTCCATAGCGAACTTCTCCGCCTCTTTGGCGGGAACACCATTGGTCTGCGGGACCAGTGTCACATTCTCTATAGCATTCAAAAAAGGGATAAGATAGTGCGCCTGAAAGATAAACCCAATCTTTTCACGACGGATCTTACGCTGCTCTTTGGTCAGCCAACGATTATCATAGACTTTCTCATCCCCCAGCCACATCCTTCCGCTGGTAGGCTCTTCTACGCACCCTATCATCATCAGTAAAGTGGTCTTTCCAGCACCACTGGGAGCAATAAGAGCGACCAGTTCCCCCTTGTTCACCTGAAATTCGGCACCTTCGATCACACGAACAAGGTTCTCCCCTTTACCAAAATGTTTAACAAGGTCTTCAACTTTGATCGCCTGCTGTCCCATCTTATCCTCCTATAGCTGCTGCCGGATCGGCAGAGATGACTTTTTTGACCCCGATGAACGAAGCCAGGATGGATGCAATAAGCACTACTACAAATAGAAGCCACGCATCGGGAAGTTCCAGTACGACCCTCTTGGGGAACTTGTCGTAGATAAAATGGGCAAATAAATTACCGAAAATAAATGCCAGAAATCCCAGAAGCAGCGTCTCTTGTATGATCATTTTGATGATCATACTGTTGGGGAGTCCAATAAGCTTCATAATAGAGATCTCCTTCATCTTTTCCAATGTCATCGTATAGATGATCAAAGAGATAATAATGGTGGATACTGCTACCAAAATGGCGGTAAAAAGTCCTATTTGTTTGGATGCACGCTCAATAAGGTTCTTAGTCAGAATATCTTTCTGTTCTTTTCTGGTATAGATACTTTTATGAAGTCCCTCTCTGATATGATTTGCCACCTCATCAATAGCATACCCCTCTCTGACAGTAGCAACAACGGCATTCACCATCGGAATGGCGGCAGATGCATCACTGATACCTCTTGCCCTGTCACTTCTGATACGGTTGTTAGAGTAGGAAAACTGAAGCTCCTGAGCATCTTTGAGTGAAATATACACCAGTGGATCACCGCCGGAGGAGACTGTACCGTGCGTTATACCCACTACCCTATAGATGTTTCGACCGATAGGGATCTTCTCGCCAATCTTGAAGCCGATGTTGTCAGATACAACGATTTCATAGTGGTTACGCCGAATTCCTCTTCCCTCAACTATCCTTTTGGGATTGACAGGATCCATACTGCCGTACGGATCGAATCCCACAGCCACCACACGTACAGCTCTCTGCTTATTGTCAAGCTGCAGATTTTGAAAGGTCAATGCTGCTGTTTTATCAATACCATCTATAACATAAACACTGTTTTTAAGGTCTTCATGAACTCTTGAAGACTCTGCAAAAGGACCGAGTGTATCCTCCTGAACCACCCATATATCGACATCAAGATCATCAAGAAGTACTTCGGCATCAACCATCATACCACGGTAGACACCGATCATGATCAGTACGATCCCCAGAAGCATCCCTACCCCCATTGCGGTGACGATAAACTTCCCAAGGGTATGTTTAATATCTCTTTTGGCCAGATTAATCATCAATGTACACTTGAGCCCTCTTTAAGAGGTTTTTTCTTTTCGGATTCTATAAGAAGTGTCATATTATCCTCTATACCTGTTACTGCCGCTTCCTTGTCTCCCCGTACAAGTACTTTTACCGCTATAAAGTGTGCTTTTCCCTCTTTTTCAGTCCAGACCCCCACCTTCTTCTTGTAGTAACTCAGTGCCTTCAGGGGTACTTTGACCACATCTTTATATGTTTTTGATGAAATGCTCACCTCTGCCTGTTCATTGATATAGAAAGGTTTAGGCAGCCTCTTAAATACCACATCGACTTCACGCTCCAGTGTCACAGGATCGCTCTTGGGAACAATACGCGCTACCGTCCCTTCAAAACGCTTCTCGTACTGTGAACGAAGGGTAATCTCTGCTTTCTGTCCCACCTTGACTCTACCGCTTACCTTCTCATCAATATAGGCTTTTACCCAGACATCTTCAGGATTGACAATCTGCAAAATAGCCTGTGAAGGAAGTACGGTCTGCGCTACTTCGGCATCCCGTGAGATAACATAGCCGTCTACCGGCGCATAAACCATATATCGTGCCAGTTTCTCCTTGAGCGCCTCTACGGCTTTCTGAGTCCTGCTTACCTCCATGGTGGCCGATGCAATATGTGCTCTGGTCGCCTCTATCTGTGCTTCAATGACGTCACGGTCGGCTTTGGCTTTATCATACTCCGATTTGGAAGCAAAGGACTGCTCTTTGAGTTTGGCATAGCGTACATAAGTGATCTGTGCAAGTTCTCTCTGCGCCTGCAGACTCAGCAGCTCTTTTTGAGTCGCCACCAGCTCTGAAGCGGCTTTCTTTGCAGCAATCTCCGCCTCCTCGAGCATCTGCGGCACATCAACACTGTCGATGGTTACAAGAAGATCGTCTTTCTTGACCCATCTGCCCTCATCCGTAGTGATAGAGAGGATCTTTCCTCCTGTCTGGGCAGTGATGCTGTAGGTATATTTGGCTCCTACATTACCGATGCCGTATGTCTCGACAGCAAGGTCTCCTTTGGAAGAAACAACTCTCTCATATGTGCTTTTAGGAATATACACCTTGTTATAAAAAAGTACTGTACCTGCCGAAACGGCAAGGATAATCAGCCCATTCTTGACATATCTATGCATCAGATCTTTCCTTTTAAATATTCAATTCTGTCCAATGCGAGACTTTGGGAATAGTAAGCCTCAAGAACTCCCAGTTCCGCATTAAGTACTACAGAGGTACTGTCAAGTACTTCAATATAGGTTGCCAGCCCCTCCTTGTAACGCGCTTTAATTACTTTCTGGGTCTCTCTGGCAGAGAGAAGCTGTGCTTTTTTGGCTTTGATCGTCTTTTCAAACCGTCTGATATCTATGATCAGTGACCGCAGCTCCTCTTTTAGAGCAAGCGCTTCGGACGCACGCTGCTCCTGCGCAATCTGGTAGCCTATCTTCGCCTGCTGCTCCTGTGCATTCAACCTGCCGCCGTGATAGAGCGGCAGATTGTAACTGACACCGATATATTCGGTATTGTATGCGTTGAGAGTATCAACCCTGCTATGTGATACAACAAGATCAATTGATCCAAAATGTGCCGCTTCATTTGCACGCTGCAGCATCCTGTTCTTCTCTACTGTGCGGTCATTCATTCTCAGTTTGTAATTGTTTGCAACTACTTCCCGTTCCACACTCTTTCCAATCCCTGCTCCTTTTTTGACGACACCGGACTGCAGACTCAAACGCTTTGGAAGCGGAACCCCCATATAGAGGGAAAGAGAGGTTTTCGCCTTTTCATACGCAGCCTTGGCACCGGCAAGCGCATCTTCGGCAATATAGACAGAAGAGAGAAAACGGCTGGCATCGGCATGGTTTTTGAGCCCCTGTCTGACCAACGCTTTGGACTGTTCATAAAAAATCTTTTTGGTCTCCAGGTCTTTGCGTCTGACAGCAACCGCCTCCTTCTGCACAACCAAAAGAGCATAAAGAGTCTTGACCTTATAGGCAAGCAGCGATTTAACCTCTTTCAAAGAGAGTTTAGAGATATCCTCATCGATCTTCGATGCAGCGACCAGAGAACTTGTCTTTTTGAAATCCCATACTTTCTGATGCAGACTTACCCCAACATTCCAGCTTCTGTCATCAACAGTATGAAAAGTGCCGTTAACCGGCAGAGAAAAGGTTTGTACGGGTGCATAGGTAGCTGAAAGATCGATCTGCGGCAGATAGTCTGCATAGGCGGCATTGTACCCCTGCTCCGCCTGCTGTATGCGCAGCATAAACGTTTTTATTTCCGGATGGTTTGCAAAAGTTTTGGCTATAGCCTCTTTCAATGTCAAACTTTTGGCAAAGATACCCTGTACACCAAACAGCAAAAGAAACCCTAAAAAAAACCTCATATATACTCCTGTTCCCAAAACTGCCAATCCTCTATTTTTTTAAAAAAGTCTATATTGATCTTTCCAATATAACTATACAGCCATATCTTCTCTGACACTCTGTTCTTTGACTGTCCATATGAACATTA
>DQSX01000099.1 GCA_015663065.1 Sulfurovum sp. | reverse complement strand
TGGTCAATGACTTCTGCATTTTTGGGTGCCCTGGTACTGTAGGCTTTTGAGATGGTTTTTCTGTGTTCGCGGTTTGGTCCGTAGGTCATGTAGGCGAGG
Organism: Sulfurovum sp.; assembly: GCA_015663065.1. Lineage (GTDB taxonomy): Bacteria > Campylobacterota > Campylobacteria > Campylobacterales > Sulfurovaceae > Sulfurovum. Next base: position 7,455 of record DQSX01000099.1, on the reverse strand, counting down.
TAAGAGGGAATTTGCAAAGTGAATTTATATACCGTTTGTCCGTCTAATTCTTCTGTAGCGGCATCAATGTCAGACTGAGGCATGCCTTCTACATCTTTTGGATCTGTCATAATGAGTTCAAAAGCATTGGTGGCATCCAACAGGTTTTGCGAAAAATTGTTGGAGAGTTCTGAAAGTTTCAATGAGATCTCTTCCATTCTCTTCTTTTTATCAAGAGGAAGTTTTGCACCTGAGAGTACAAAGTCCCTGACTTCATGTTCGAGTACTGTTTTTGACTCTGCATCTATAGGTTTTATCTGTTCTATTTTTTTAAAGAGAGCTTCATTCTGGGCAATTTCAGAAGAGAACTTTGAAAGTAGAGGCAGAGAGTCTTCATAGGCTTTTTGTGTCTCATCGGAGTTCATGACCGAGTTGAGGTGTGAAAGAGGCGTAAAGAACAGACCTAACTCTTCATCCAGATCCTGCAGTGGTTTTAATACTTTACTATATTCAATATCACTATTTTTTGTCACTGTGTCGATGACTTCTCTTTGTCTGTTCAGCATCGTTTCCAATGCTTTTGGAAAGTCTGCTAAGTTATCTATTTTAAATTCTTGAAACATGATTTGACATCCGATCGTTTGATTTTTGTGATTGTATCATAGAGAGTGTTAATAGTATTAACAAAATTTAGATAAAATATATAAATTTAATTTTGAGGATTTATAGAATGAAAGTATTATTAATTAAAGATGTAAAAACACTTGGAAAAGCTGGTGAGATCAAAGAAGTAAAAGACGGTTATGGACAAAACTTTCTCATAGGAAAAGGTTTGGCAAAATTGGCAACTCCTGATGTGGTAGCGAACTGGAAAGCAGAGCAGGAGAGAATGGCGCAAGAATTAAAAGATGAACTGGCACGCCTTGAAAAAGAAAAAGTGGCACTGGAAGCAGCGACGATCAGAATTGAAAAACAGTCTGCTCCTGTAGGTATTAAAGGTTCTGTAGGGAATGCAGATATTTCAGCAGCGATCAAAGCACAGCTTGGCATCGATCTTGACAAAAAACACATCAACCTGAAAAAGGCTTTGAAGTCTACGGGTATTCATGAAGTAGATGCAAAACTAGGACATGCGATACACGCAGCACTTAAAGTAGAAGTGGTTGGCGTATAATGTTTCACGCAACAACAATACTGGGTTACAGATCTGAGGGGAAAGCAGTTATCGGCGGAGATGGTCAAGTCTCTTTCGGTGATACAATACTCAAAGGCAATGCAACCAAAATACGAACATTGGGTGAAGGCAAAGTTCTAGCCGGATTTGCAGGAAGTACCGCAGATGCTTTTAACCTTTTTGATATGTTTGAAACGATGTTGTCTGAAAAAAAAGGTGACCTTTTTAAAGCGGTGATCGGTTTTTCCAAAATGTGGAGAAAAGACAAACACTTACGCCAGCTTGAAGCGATGATGATCGTTTTGAATGCAGAACATATCTTTATACTCACCGGAACAGGTGATGTAGTGGAACCTGAAGACGGAAAAATAGCAGCCATCGGTTCAGGAGGCAACTATGCCATCTCTGCAGCAAGAGCTTTGGATAAACATGCAAATCTAAAAGCAAAAGAACTGGTACAGGAATCACTGGAAGTAGCAGGGGAACTTTGTATCTATACAAATAAAAATATAAAAATATTGGAACTGTAAATTGGATAATTTAACACCTAAAGAAATAGTAAGTCATTTAGACCGGTACGTGATCGGTCAGGATGATGCCAAAAGAACGATTGCTGTAGCATTGCGAAACCGATTTAGACGTATGCAACTTGGCGAAGATATGCAGCAGGATGTGACACCTAAAAATATATTGATGATCGGTAGTACCGGTGTTGGTAAAACAGAAATTGCCAGACGATTGGCGAAGATGATGAACCTGCCTTTTATTAAAGTTGAAGCGAGTAAATACACTGAAGTAGGTTTTGTCGGTAGAGATGTAGAGTCAATGATCCGTGATCTGGCTTCTATCTCCATGGGTATTGTGCGTGAATCTGAAAATGAAAAAAATCAGGAAAAGATCGCAAACTATATAGAGAACAGGATCATTGAAAAACTTCTCCCACCATTACCTGCGGGTGCTACGGAACAAAAACAGGCTGAGTATGATGCTTCCTTTGCCAGAATGCAAGATAAGTTTGTTAAAGGTGAACTTGACCATTTGAAGATCAAGGTGACGATGCCAAACAATCCAGCGATGCCTGAAGAGGGGCTTCCCCCTCAAATGATACAGGTACAGGAGTCCATCGTTAAAGTACTTGGCGGTATGGGTAAAAAAGGTCCAGAAAAAGAGGTGACTGTCAAAGATGCCAAGAAGATCTTGGCTCAGGAAGCCAGTGAAGAGTTACTCGATGAAGAGCAGCTCAAAGAGTTGGCACTTGAAAAAGTGGAGAAGGGTGGTATTGTATTTTTGGATGAGATAGACAAAGTCGCTGTCTCTGCAAATTCACAAGGGCGACAAGACCCAAGTAAAGAGGGTGTGCAGAGAGACTTGCTTCCTATTGTGGAAGGATCAACAGTACACACCAAACTGGGCATGGTAAAAACAGATCATATTCTTTTCATCGCTGCGGGTGCATTCCATGTCTCTAAACCTTCCGATCTGATGCCGGAACTTCAGGGACGTTTTCCTCTGCGTGTAGAGCTGGATTCTTTGGATGAAGAGACGCTTTACAGAATTTTAACTGAGCCGAACAATTCACTGATCAAGCAGTATCAGGCATTGATGAAAGTGGAAAAGATGGAACTTGTGTTTGATGAAGAAGCACTCAGAGCTATTGCCCACTATTCACTACTTGCCAATGAAAAAACAGAAGATATCGGTGCAAGACGTTTACATACGGTGATGGAAAAAATCCTCGAAGAGATCTCATTCACTGCAGATGAACATGCAGGCGAAACGGTAAATATAGATAAGGTACTGGTGGAAGAGAAGATCGGAAAAGTGGTAGAAGATGAAGATACAACGAGGTACATACTTTAATGTTCAATAAAGAGAGAACTGATACAAAAGCGGGATTTGTTGCAGTGGTGGGAAGACCCAATGCAGGGAAAAGTACACTGCTTAACCATGTGGTAGGTGAAAAACTTGCCATGGTCTCTAAAAAGGCACAGGCAACGCGTAAACGTATGAATATTATCGTGATGCATGAGGATGCTCAAATTATTTTTGTAGATACGCCGGGTATCCATGAAAAAGAGAGATTGCTCAACCAGTTCATGCTGGATGAGGCCCTTAAAGCCATGGGTGATTCTGACCTTATTGTTTTTCTGGCTCCTGTTACCGATAAATTGACAGAATATGAGAAGTTTTTGAAGCTTGCTCAAGCTAAAGGTGTAAAACATATGATCATCCTGACTAAGATCGATCATGTTAAAAATGCAGATATCCTTGCGAAGCTTGGTGAATATCAAAAGTATCAAAATGAATTTGAAGCGATTATCCCTTTTTCTGTGAATAAAAAAGTGGGTAAGAAACAATTACTGGATGAAATAGTAAAATATCTGCCGGAATCACCTTTCCTCTATGATACTGAGATCCTTACCACAGATAATATACGTGATATTTACAAAGAACTCATACGAGAATCGATATTTGAGAATTTAAGTGATGAAATACCTTATGAATCTGATGTCACCATAGAGAAGATAGATGAAGAAGATCATATGGATAGAGTCTATGCCACTATAGTAGTAGAAAAAGAGACACAAAAAGGTATTATTGTAGGTCAACAGGGTGTGGGCATTAAACGTGTAGGAAAATTGGCCCGTGAGCAGATGGAATATTTTTCAGGGAAGAAAATATTTTTAGACTTACATGTTTCTGTGAAAAAAGGCTGGAGTAAAAATAGAGAAAGCCTTGAAGAGTTTGGCTACATTATTTAATAAATAGACATTTAGCCCATAAAATGGCTTTTATCTGACTTCTAAATGATAAACAATTAAAAAAAGTTATATTTTAAAGAAAAAATTAATTTTGTAAGATGGTTTTAATATTATAACATATATAATTGTTTAACAAGGAAGGAAGTTGGAATGTTTTTGAAAAAAAGTTCGTCACAATCGGCTGTAAAAAATATTGTTACTCTTAACACTTATACAGATAAGAAGTATATATTTAAAGGTGATACCTATCAACCTTTAAACAAACTCAGCTATAACACTTCAAACTTTATTACATCGTATGTAAGTAATAAAGATTTGATCTCTACTACGATCAACATCAGTCGTAGTATACCAAATGAAGATATAGCTGATATTCTTGACATTAAGGCATATGAAGAGTTAGGTCTGGACCAGGCTACAAATTATATAATTTCATCTACTGAAGTTGAGCACTCGGGGGAAGAGAGAGCGTATCATATATTTGTTGCCCAACCTGAAGTACTGGATGATCTGTATCTCCCTATAAAACAACAGACGAAGTATATTGATCTTATTGCACCTGCTCCGATACTCTATCAGGCACTTTATAGAAAAGAGATACTTCAGGATAGCGGAACCCACTCTTTTATCTACTTTACAAAGCAAGATGCATTTATCACTTTTTATAGAAATGGAGAATTTCTCTACTCTAAATCAATAGATTTTTCATTGGAGCAGATTTATGATAAATATTGCGAACTGATCGGTGAAAAAGCAGATGAGAAAGAATTTTTCACTGTACTTGAATCTGAAGGTTTAAAAACAGCAAAAAGTGAGTATCAGCAAAATTTTATGAAGATCTTCTCTGAAGTCTTTATAACGATCAATGATATTATCATTTATGCAAAGAGAGCTTTCCAGTTAGAGACTATTGACCATATGTTCATTGGTTCTGCACAGGGACCGATCATTGGTTTGGATGAATACAGCCAAAACTATTTGGGTTTACAGTCTGCAGATCTTAACTTTAATTATAATGTTAAAAATGATGAATGGTATACAGATCAACTTCAATACCTGATGTTGCTGAATTCATTTGATTATATTGAGGATGAAGACAGCGTAGTAAACCTTACGATGTATCCTCGTCCGCCATCTTTCATGAACCGTGCCAGCGGACAGTTCATTGTCGCGAATTTTGCTGCAATTTCAGTAGGTTTGGCATATCCTCTTTTCTACCTGATCGGCTCTTATGTCAATGATGCAAAAATTTATGCATTGAATATAGAAAATAACAAACTAAGCACTGAAGCCCAGAAATACAAAAAAATATTGGGAGAGAAGAAAAAGGAAATTTCTGCACTAGATACAGAAATTGCAAGAGTGGCTAAGATCTATAGTGGTAAAACAAAAACACTGACAGCTATTTATGATAAAAAAGTGAATTACCGTTTGAAGTCAGGTACACTGTATACGATTGCGGAAGATCTTAATACATTTGATGTGCATGTCAATGGTATGTATAGCCAGAATGATACACTATGGTTATCTATGGTGAGTTCAGATGACAGAAAATTCACAGAAGTAATTAAACATATTTCCGATAAGTACTTTGAAGAGATCAAACAAATCGATATTGAATTAATTAAAAAAGACCCTGAAAGTTCTTACTACAAAGGTCTGCTAAAGGTGGAATTAAAATGAAGTTTTTAGAAGATAAATTAGAAGCACTGGATGCTTATTTTGCACCGAAAAAAGAGAGTGAAAAATGGTTAATGATCCTGGGTGTTGCAGGACTCATTGCCTATATAGCATATGCCTACCTTTTACCTTATACGGAGTCAATGTATAAAAAGAGTGAAAGCACAAAAAAGAGTATACAAAAAAGTATTGTGGACAACAACACCTATCTTAACTCTATCACTGTTGGTGGTGACAGAAACTATTATGTAAAAAAGTTTGATCAGGATATTGTGAATAAGAAACAAAGTATTGTTAGAATCAATGATAATATTACTTTCATTGATAAAAACCTTGAAAAACTTTCTGATATGTTATTCAACCAAAAATCCTGGTCTAAGTTTTTAAATTCAATCACACACAAAGCAGAAGTTCAAAATGTAGATCTGGAGTACATTACAAACAAATATGTAGACAGTAATGGTAGTTTTGGTTACGTATTGGAGATCGGTGTCGGGTGTAAAGGTGAATACAGAAATATTGTAAAGTTCGTAAATGAACTTGAACAAAACAGACTGGTCACAGATATCTATGGAACAAGCTTTAAATCTGATCAAAACTCAACAAAAGTTTTTGCAGATATAAATATTTCAGTATGGGGGATAAATCACTAATGAAAAATACAATATTGATAGTTTCACTCTTGACCGCATCGTTGCATGCTAACCTTTCTGTGGAGCAGATCGAGAATATGGTCTTGAAAATACATGAAAAAAGAGTAGGTTTTGACCTTGAAACACTGGAGTCCACCAAAAACCCTTTTGTTGTTTTAAAAGAAGACGAGAATGTGGCAACATTTGTCATTCCTGAAAAAAATGAAGATGTTAAAATATCTTTACATGCACTTATGAGCGGAAAAGCTTATATAAATGATGGCTGGAAAGATATTAACGAAACAGTGATGGGATATACATTGAAATATGTTGGTAAAAGAGGTGTGGTACTTAGAAACGGGAATCATATAAAAAAGTTGTTTCTTCATGAAGAGAGAGATAACATTATCAAGATAGAAGGAAGGTAAGAGGATGAAAAAAATACAAAAAACGGGGGTCGGGTACATACTGGCATTAACAATGTTATTTGCTTTGGCAACAAATCTGCAGGCAGAGAGTTGTTCAAATAAACTTTTTTCTGTCACCATTGACAGTAAACTGACCATAGGGGATGTGATTGATAATTTGGCAGATACTTGTGCTTTGACAGTCATAGTAAAAGATGATTCTGCTAAAAAAAGAATGAATAAGAAGCTCTATTATGTCAAGTTGAAAAACGCTACATTAAAAGGGTTTTTAAACACTATTTTAAAAGAGAATGACCTGCACTATACATTAAGTGGCAATACACTTAAAATATCATATTTAATTACACGTACATTCCGAGTGCATTATATTTCTGGCCAGAGAGTTGGAAAAAGTAATGCCAATGTTACCATTGCGAACTCCAGCAGATCTACGGGTGGGAATCTTGGTGCTGGGGGTGGCTCAGATTCGTATGGTGCTGGGGGTTCTAAAACGGGAATTTCTATTGAGAGTAATGATGAATTCAAGTTTTGGAAAACCATTGAGACAGAGGTGCAACGTATCTTAGTCGGTGCTGGTGACGGAAGTACACATTATGCAAAAACAGGTGAAGGTTGGACAGGACCGGATGGTCAGGTTTGGGAGTATAATCCACTTGCACCAATTGTCAATCCTGATGCCGGTATGATCACTGTAACAGGTACATCAAGACAAATTAACAGAGTGGCACGTTACCTACATACAGTGACCAAGCAGATTCATCAGCAGGTACTTATAGATGTACGTATATTAGCGGTTAGTT
>DQSX01000190.1 GCA_015663065.1 Sulfurovum sp. | reverse complement strand
GCTCCGGCACGAGGATTCGAACCTCGGACCAAATGATTAACAGTCATCTACTCTACCGCTGAGCTATGCCGGAATATGCCTGAAATAAGCGAGTGCTTGTTTCGTGGGTGAGATTATAGGGAAAAACTCCTTTAATGTCAAGTATTTTTTAGGCTTTTTTGTAAAATTTTACACCATTTGTCTCAACAAGCTTGATTTTCTGTTTATGGAGGAGGTTTTCAACTCTTTTTTGGCTCTCTTCATCAAAAAGCGCTTCAATATCTTCCTTTGTCAAGGGACGTTTGGACAATGTCTCCAGGATCTCTTCATAAGCGTAGCTGTCTGGTGAAATATCTGCTTTTTTACGTGAGGCTATGTAGACTGGCAGCGAGCTGTCAAAAAGGTGGCTGATGTGCAGTAGCTCTTCATACGAGACTGGTTTGACATCAAAGGCCGGTGGTCTGTCTATGGTGCCTATGTCAATGCGAGTGGGTTTTAGTTTTAAAAGGAATGCATTGAGTTGGGCTATCTCTTCTTCTGAGTCATTGAGTGTTTTTACTATGAGTATCTCTATGACCAGTGGACCTTGGTATTTTCTTTTAAAGTCCAACATCCCTGCTTTGATATTTTCAACTTCTATGCCGGAGTGTGAACGGTCCAGTTTTTTCAGGCATTTTTGTGTGGCACAATCTAAAGAGAGTTTGACTTCATCCAGTTTTAACAGGGCTGACTGTACCTTTGGGTCATCGATGGTCGCTGCATTGGTCAGAATGAGTGTTTTGGTCTTGCCTTTAAAGGTATTGATCTCATCTATCAATGCTTCCAAATGTGGATAGAGGGTCGGTTCACCGTTTGCGGTCAGGGTAATGAAGTCGATATCTTGATGAGCTGCAAGAGCCTCTCTTAAAGCTGTCGTTACCTCTTCAACTGTAACGACATCATCGTAATGTTCCATTGTTTTTGCCGGGTCAAGTTCGCAGTAGAGGCAGTCAAAATTGCATTGTTTCTTTCCCGGACTGAGGTCAACCCCTAAAGACTTTCCGAAACGTCGTGAATGGATGGGACCAAAAATAATATTCATAGTTTTCTCTTTAATCTGGAACTGTATTTTTCCAGTTTTTTCTCAAGCGTCATCACAGAGTTTTTCTCTATCAATTTTTCTGCATTTTCCAGTTTATACCCCAATTTTGCTTCAAAATTCAAAAGTTGAATCTTTTTATAGAGTTCAATGATCTTCAGATTGGTCAAACCACCAAGGAAATTTCGCAGTAGACTTAGTCTCTCTTTTGTATATGTCTCTTCTTTCATATCTGCAACATCCAAGGCCATGAGTGCTTGTTTATAGGTATGACTGTCAATGAGATCGATCTCAAAATCTTTGTTGATGAAATAATCCGCCACAGTGATAAAATAGTGGTTAAAAGGTTTTTTGATATTATTCACTTTTTTGGAACCCCAGATATATTTGGCAGCAATTTTGTTAAACTCTCTTCTTAAAAGTTCCAACTCTTCATTGACTGGAACCAATTTAGCCTCTTTGGTCAACTTCAGGTTTCGGTTAAATGCCATAGATATAGAGTTCATAGTGTTTTGAAATTCTGTTTTTGCATTACTTGAAAGCTTTAACAATGCTATGAGCAGATCTTTGATCTTGATCTTGTCATAGTGTACCTTTTCATAGCCAGGAATCTCCAGTGTTTTTAAATGCACGAGTTTACGCACATCTTTAACACGGATCTCTGAACTGATACTTCTTAAAAGGATCTCCTGTAATTTCTCTTTCGAGTAGATATTGAGTGAGTCTATAATGTCTGTGACTCTGTAACGATTCTCATCGGCAATATCCATAGCCTGACAGAGAATAGTTTTGTTCACAGTATTTTTGATGTGAATATTTTTAGAAGCAAGATACTCCTCTTCCATTGCAATGGCATTGTCGAGATACTTTTTTAAATACATATATTCAGGATACTCATCCAACTCTGAGGCACGTTTTAAAAGAGAAGCATAGGCATAGTGCCGGACATCTTCTGGTAAATTATCATAAAAACCGTATTTTTGTATACGTCTGAAGTTATTGAGATTGGCATTGAAACGAATAGGTTTGCTAAGAGAAGAGGAAGCTTCCTGCAGCATTCTGTCAAGTATCACCTCTCCGTCATGAGAGAAAGCCGTATGTCCAATGTCATGAAGGAAGCCAACGATCTTGGCGATCTTGAAGAAATTAAGGTCTATACCGTCACCCAGTTCACGGCTCACATGGTTGAGTATATATTCCGTACTCAATCCTACTTCAATAGAGTGACTGTAACGGTTACGGATACTGTCTTTGGTCTTCTTGGAGATGTACATAGGAATATCTTTTAAACGGACAAAGATCTTATGCCCGACAATATCCATCTCACACTCTTCGACAGAAATGTGATGTGTTTCTCTTTTCATAAAGTTCCTTTATGAGAGATCAGAGAATTATTTTTTCCCTGAAACTCTCTGGCATTCTGAAACAAAGTGTTTGGCATTTTCAACCGGTACATCAGGGAGAATTCCATGTCCCAGGTTAAAGATGTGTCTTTTCCCGCCCATCACTTTCTGAATAGCTTCTACACACTCTGTTGTTGCTTCTTTAGAGTAGAGTCTGCATGGCTCCATGTTTCCCTGAAGGACATATTTATCTCCAAGTTTTTCTTTCGCCAATGCCATAGGTGTTCCCCAATCTACACCGAAAACATCAAAGTTTCCGTACACAAGCCCTCTTTCAATGAAAGCAGCCACACCTTTAGGGAACATGATAATAGGAGTATCAGGATACTTTGCTTTAAGATGATCAGCGATCTCAACCATATATTTCCATGAGAACTCTTCATATTTACCAGGCTCTATCGCTGCTGCCCATGAGTCGAAGATCTGCACTACATCGATACCTGCTTCGATCTGTTTTTCCATATATATCTTCACAACTTCTGTCACTTTTGCAAGAATATTATGCAGAAGTTCCGGGTTAGAATACATCATTTTTTTACAAATGTTATAGGTTTTTGTTCCCTGCCCTTCTATCATATATGTTGCGAGTGTCCAAGGTGCTCCTGTAAAACCGATAAGGGCGATCTCATCACCCCTTTCATCTAACTGTTTTCGTAACAATTTAATGGTGTCATAGACATACGTCAATTTAGACGCTGCTTCTTCACCACCGGTAAGTCGGTCAAGGTCTGCTTGTGTTTCAAGTGGGTCAGAGAACTTTGGCCCCTCACCTTTGATAAAACTCAAGTCCATACCCATTTCATCAGGGATAACTAAGATGTCTGAAAATAAAATAGCGGCATCCACACCGACAATGTCCAGTGGTTGAATGGTTACTTCTGCTGCTTTTTCAGGATCGTGACAGAGGTTAAGGAAATTTCCTGCTTCTGCTCTTACTGCCATGTACTCCGGAAGGTAACGTCCTGCCTGTCTCATCATCCATACCGGTGTGTATGCTGTCTCTTTCCCTAAACACGCGTCTACAAATATTTTACCCATTATTTTTTTCCTACTTTATTTAAAAAACTCAATCCTACTGCCAGTGCAGTAATAGAGAGTGCAAAATACAACATTTCCAAAGGTGTTGTAAACTCAGTGTGCAAAACTCTTTGGAAAAAGTTTACTACCAGAACCATCACGATGACTTTTGCGATCTTGTCTTTAAGTTCGTCAATAGAGTGAATGGCTAGAATTTTAGAGCCATTTTTTCCTTCTACTCCATCAATATCTGAAATGAAAAGCTCATAAATACCAAATGAAAAGATGAACATCACAACGGCTATGAGGTAGAGGTCTACCGCACCGATAATACCCGCAACGATGTCTTCATGAAAATCTTCCGGGTGTGCATGCGTTACAATGGTATTAAAAGCATAGACTGCCACGCCCCAAATGTCCATTGAAGCGACAACAAAAAGAATCACTGCTCCCAAGAGTCCAAAGACAACAGCAAGAATCACTATAAATCTACTGTTCCAGATAGCCCCTTCAAATAATTTCTCAAGCATTAGGCATTCTCCTCTAGTTCAATCCACTTTTGGGCAATACGCACAGAGTTTGTTGCTGCCCCTACTCTTACCTGGTCCGCCACACCCCAGATGTGCAAAATGTTATTTGCGTAAATATCTTTTCTGATACGCCCGACAAAGGTTTCATCTGTATCTGTTGCTGTGGTTGGCATTGGGTATATGTTATTTTCAATGTCATCCATGACCACAACATTCTCAAAGTTTCCTAGCACCTCTCTTGCCATGTCAACACTTACATTTACACCCTCTTCAAAAGTAATGGTAATAGATTCTGAGTGAGATCTAAGCACAGGCACACGTACACAAGTCGCTGAAACAGCAAACTCACTGTGCATGATCTTATTGGTCTCATTGACCATTTTCATCTCCTCTTTGGTATATCCGTTTGCTTGCGGTACATCAATATGAGGAATGACATTCAGCGCGATCTGATGTGCAAAGGCTTCTACTTTTGTCTCATCAAGTTTAAAGGCAAAGAAGTCCTGCATCTGCTTAACCAGCTCTTCCATCCCTGCTTTTCCTGCACCTGACACCGCCTGATAGGTACTGACATCTACCCTTTTAATGCCGTAAAGGTCATGCAATGGTTTAAGCAGTTGCACCATTTGAATGGTTGAACAGTTAGGGTTTGCAATGATCCCTGTATCTTCCCAAAGTTCGATGTCTTCAGGGTTTACCTCAGGTACAACGAGCGGCACATTGGGATCCATTCTAAAATGTGACGTATTATCAATGACCACAGCACCTTCTTCTACTGCATACTTTGCATACTTTTCAGAAATGCTCCCGCCTGCTGAAAAAAAGGCTATATCGATATCTCTACCTTTAAAAACGTCTTCCGTCAGTTCTTCTATTTTGAAGTTTCGTCCCTGACACTCTACCTCAGCACCTGCTGAATTTGCAGAGGCCAATGGCAATAAATTATTGATGGGGAAATTGAAATTTTCCAACACAATTAAAAGTTCTTCACCAACAGCACCAGAAGCACCGACGATGGCTACGTTATATTTTCTTTCCATTTTTATTCTAACCCTAATGTATTATCGTTATTTGTTGCAGCTTCGCTACCTTCTTCAGTTTCATCTACAGGCTTCTCTTCTTTTTGACATTTTGCCATAGAAACAACAATATCTTTTTTCTCAACAGAGACTACTTTGACGCCCGATGTATTTCTTCCTGCTTTGCGAATGGTCTCCATATCTACACGGATCATTTTACCCACAGAGGTTAAACACATCAAGTCTTTATCCTCTTCCACAAAGACAACACCAATCACATCACCGGTCTTAGATGTAAGTTTCATAGAGATAACACCTTTACCGGCACGGTTCTGTTCACGGTACTCTGAAGCAGTGGTACGTTTACCAAGACCTTTTTCTGAAAGCATCAAAATTTCGTCTTCTTCATTTTCAAGTGTGGTTGCACCACAGACATAGTCACCTTCTATCTTGAACTTGATCGCAGTTACACCACGTGCCACACGTCCGATCTCTCTTGCATCTTCGACTTTAAATCTGATACAGAGACCTTTTTTTGTTGCCACGAAGAGCCATTTTGTATCTGGCTTCACGATCTTCGCTTCTACCAGTGAATCATCTTCATCCAGGTTAATGGCTCTTACACCATTAGATCTGATGTTTGAGTACTCAGAAAGGTTGGTTCTTTTTACAATACCGTTTCGCGTAAAGAATACCAGTCCTTTTTCCTCTGAGAAGTCAGTGGTAGGAATGATCGCCATGATCTTCTCATCCTGCTGAAGATTTATGAGGTTCACCACTGCTTTCCCTTTGGCTGTACGTGAGCCTTCCGGGATACGATACACTTTCAACCAGTACAACTGACCTCTGTCGGTTACGAACATGAGTGTATCATGAGTATTTGATGTAAAGAAGCTTTCTATGAAGTCATCATCGTAAGTCGTTACGGCCGTTTTGCCTTTACCGCCACGATGCTGTTTCTCATACTGCTTCACAGGCACACGTTTAATGTACCCTCTGTGCGTAATGGTCACAACCATCGGCTCATTTGGAATGAGGTCTTCAATGTCAATGTCATCATAATCATCTACGATCTCTGTACGTCTTGGCGTTGTGAATTTTTCACCGATCTCTACCAGTTCTTCACGAATGATCTCGTTGATCTTATCTTCAGATTTCAGAATGGCTTCAAGCTCTGCGATGAGTGCAAGAAGTTCTGCCAATTCACTTTCAATTTTTTCTATCTGAAGACCGGTAAGACGTCCAAGTCTCATCTCCAAGATTGCTTTGGCTTGGATCTCAGAGAGTTTAAAGCGGCTCATTAAGCCTTCTCTGGCTTCTGTGTCATCTGTAGATGCACGGATAATTTTGATCACTTCATCAATATTATCGATAGCGATCTTCAAACCTTCCAGGATGTGTGCTCTTGCTCTTGCTTTTTCAAGGTCAAATATCGTTCTTCGAATTACCACTGTTTTTCTGTGGTTTAAGAAGAGGTCAAAGAGTTCCATGAGTTTAAATACTTTTGGCTCTTTGTTTGCAATAGCCAACATGATAATACCGAAGGTCACTTGCATTTGTGTCGATTTAAAGAGATTGTTCAGTACGATCTCAGACATGGCATCACGCTTAAGCTCCATGATCACCCTGATACCCTCTCTGTCTGATTCATCACGCAATTCGGAGATGCCTTCTATGTGTTTGTCACGTACAAGCTGGGCAATGTTTTCTATGAGTCTTGCTTTATTGACCTGGAAAGGAAGTTCATCAATGACAATAACCTCTTTGTTCCCTTTTTGCTCAATGTGTGTTTTCGCACGTACTTTAATACGCCCGCGTCCTGTAGTATAGGCATCCGTGATACCTTTACGACCAAAGATGATACCACCCGTCGGGAAGTCAGGTCCCTGAACTACCTTCATCATATCTTCAACGGTTGACTCCGGATTGTCAATACGCAAAATAAGCGCCTCTACAAGTTCATCCAGTCTGTGTGGAGGGATATTCGTTGCCATACCAACCGCAATACCGCTTGAACCGTTCAGTAAAAGGTTCGGTACACGTGCAGGAAGTACATCCGGCTCAGACATGGAGTCATCGTAGTTTGGTACAAAATCTACAGTATCTTTATCCAGGTCATTGAGTAACTCTTCAGAGATCTTCGTCATACGCGCTTCGGTGTATCTCATCGCCGCCGCATTGTCACCATCGACTGAACCGAAGTTACCTTGACCGTCTACAAGCGGTGCCTGCATGGAAAAATCCTGTGCCATACGAACCAACGCATCATAGACAGAGTTGTCACCGTGCGGGTGATACTTACCGATAACATCACCGACGATACGGGCAGACTTCTTGTAGGGACTTCTATGGGAGAGATGAAGATCATTCATCGCATAGAGGATCCTTCTATGTACGGGTTTGAGTCCATCACGTGCATCCGGCAGTGCCCTACCGATAATAACAGACATCGAATAATCAAGATAACTCGCCTTGATACTATCTTCTATCAATACCTCTTGGATATTGTGGCCATCTTCAAACAAATCAGACATTTTTTTCCTTTTCTTTCAGAATTGGTAGATTTTATCTAAATGTTTGTTAATAAAAAGGATTAAAATGGCTTATTTCGGCATTTAAGGTGTTTTATGAGGATTTTTTTGTTTTTGGGTATTTTTTGGTTAACATAATATTATTGTTAGAATGGCTTATTTTGTCTTGTTTATTTGATTCAGTTTTCCCCTAAACAAGTTTAGGGTTCCGGGAACCTCAAACTTGTTTGAGATAAAACATTACTCTGTCATCATGCCATATGGACGAGATAGTTTTTCTGTCATCTGATGCAAACTCACTGCCCTGCCCTCACGCACAAACTCTCTTCCATCCAAAAAGACGATCATCGTAGGCACTGAAAAGACTTGAAAATGTGCAGAGATCTGCGGGTTTTCATGCGCATCCAGATAAATCTGTTTGATCTGTGAAAACTCTTTGTCGAACAGATCTTTAAATTTTGGTCTGAGTGCATGGCAGACATTGCAGTT
>DQSX01000038.1 GCA_015663065.1 Sulfurovum sp. | reverse complement strand
CCTCTGCAGGTTCCATAAACTCTCTGCTTACTGCTATGTACTGGTGTCAGAAAGACTCTATTCCCCTAAAGAACCATGTGGATGACAATCTTTTTTACGAAACCTGGGTCAACCTTGGCATTGAGGACCTCATGATACACGGGAAAGATCCACACAATAAAAGTACACTTTTTACACGTAAAGGTTTAGAAAAAAAGGGTGAAAAGATCATTGCACACCTCAACAAGCCCATATACAGAAAAGGCTGTGAAGTACCTCTGGGTGTCTCTGTGACCAAAGTTACCCCCATTGTGGAAGAGATCGCGGGCATAAACATTAAGAACCAGCACTTCTCCATACCTTTTACCTTTAAAGAGAAAAATGGCCAAGCTGTCATAGAAAATAAAAAGATGCCTCCGAGTACTGACTTTTACATCTCCATACCGGGAATTGAAAAAAATAAAAGTAAGATCATGGATGTACTTTTTGCTTCCGCTGCTTTTCCCGGTGCTTTTCAACAGGTTAAACTCGATTATGTCTACAAAGGTGAACGAAACAGACATTACTTTATAGATGGCGGTGCTTATGACAATGTACCTTTGCAACTTGCCATTGAACTCAACCCAGAATCTTCACATTTTCTCTTTATGGACCCCAGCAATATGCGTAAAGAGCCAAAAGTAAAGAACAAAGAAGTCAAAGAAGAGGTTCCGGTCGGTTTTATCACGACCAATGCCATCCCACTGCTGAGCAGTCTTGAAATTTTTCAGTCCATGAGACTCTATCAGGCTATCAACCAGTATTTTAGAAACAATCAAAACAGAACACTGATCCTCTCTTCCCGTTATCATCCTATCACAGGAAAGTATTTGGAACATTTTGCTGCCTTTCTTGACAAAAATTTCCGTGTATATGACTACTATGTCGGTGTCTACGATGCCATCTATCATCTTGCCAAATCATTCAAAAAGAAAAAAGTGTACGCTCACCTCTCTCAATTAGAAATGATGGATCGGCTTATGAAAAGACTTGAACTTGAAAAAAATAATGAAGCCCTGGCCGCGTACAATCTGCTTTTGGACACAGAATTCAAACATATCAGACCTAAGACCACAGATCGTTTTTCAGCTATCTACAATGCATTTGACACAAAGAAAACAGATGCAAAACGTTATGAGATCGAAGCATTCAAAATGTTTGTCAGCAAACTCGATATGCGTTATTTGGAAAAGGAGAAAGGCTCTTTTCTCTACTATGCTAAAAAAGATGTAAACAACTGGTACAAAAGACCCTTTCGTAGAATTATCAACCGTGTAACCACACTTGAGAATGACAGGGCAAAAGTCTACAAGGACCATGCTTCTTTTGCTACGCTTACCACACTCTCTGCCTGGGCAGGTAGTACTTTTGTGAAAGAAAAAGACGGCTTTGATATCTTGCCTTTAAATGTTCCCGAAGATGAAGGCAAAGCAGGCTTTAGAACTGCTTTACGTTTTTTACCCGGAGAGATAGCTACAGATATGAAGAATGGAGGGGTGAGTTTCGGTTATACTGCACTCTATTATGCCAACCTTAAGTACTTGAGTGGGCTTGAAGCAAAAGCATCTTATGTTGTGGGTGACAATACAAGTAATTTTCTGAGAGTAGATATGGATGCATTTTATGAATATGGGGACTTTCTCAAATTTGGTGTGGGTGCTTCTTTCTTTGGTGATACAGAAGGTTCATTCTATAAACAGGACTCTGCTTATGGCTTTAACACTTATGTGGATGTTGTGGACATTTTCAGATTTACCTATGTAAAAAGAAGTGGTGATATAGTAGACAATGACTATATCTACTTTGGTATTGAGAACATACCAAGTCTCATCTACTGGCTAAACCGATAAAAGATTAACGTTTTTTAGTCATATGGGTCATCAAGTACCAGGCTGAACCAAGAATGCTAAACATGAGCAAAGGTGCAATATACGGTCGCTCCTGGATCAGGGAGAAAAATGATATGATCGACTCAGAGGCGAAATAGGCACTCAAACCTATGGTTAAAATAAATACAATTGAAGCAAAAACATTAAAGAAAATAAACTTCCTAAAGTCATATTTAGAAAGTGCCATAGAGATAGGAACAATGGTCTTAACCCCATAGAGGAACTTCTGTATGAATATGGCTGCAATACCGTACTTACGCATGATCAGGGTCGCCAGTGCAAT
>DQSX01000212.1 GCA_015663065.1 Sulfurovum sp. | reverse complement strand
ATTGGCGCCATTGGCTGAAGCCACGGCACGTACAGCTTTCTCCTTGCCAATGGATCTTGCCTGCTCCAAATACGAATCTATTTTGCCAAAGAGATCAAATGCTATACTCTCCAGCTCCATCTTTCCTGCATTCAACTTTGAAACATCCAAAACATCGTTCACAATGACCCTCAGGTTGTTGGAACTCTCTCGGATCATCGAGACAAACTCTTTTTGTTCTTTTGACAATACTGTATCATCAAGAATTTCTGTCAGACCAATAATGCCGTTTAAAGGTGTACGTATTTCATGAGACATACTGGCAAGAAAAAGTTCTGTTGTTTTGCTTTCATGTTCAAGTTTGTCCGCTTTTTCAGAAATAGCTTTAAACTTCTTTTCAAGAAGTCTGTACTGTTCATCTGCACTGTCTGTTTTCTCTTCTGTGGGCAAGTCAGGACTTTTTTCTATGCTAGCCAGGATCACTGAGGAGAGAACGGCCACAATAAAAATAGACATGATTGACACTTCTTTTGAAAAATGAAAAATGAAAAAACTTAACAGACCTGCTGTAAGTGATAAAACTGTTGTAAATAAAATTTTGTTCTTTGCAGTTTGAAACATAAAACACTCCCTTTTAAACACTATAAATCATGCCTTTAAAATATTTTACCCAAATTTGAAACAATAATATCTAATTTTAGGCAATGAAATTTACATTGAATAAGCTATAATGATGCATATTTATAAAAAGGAAACAGATGTTTAACACATATTTTGGAGACTGGCGTACAGGAAAACTGCAACGTTTGCCTTATTTGGGCTACCATTTACTGATGATCGTACTTATCGTGGCTATCATCCTGGGTACAGTTTTTGCTGCAGGTGTGGCAGAAAATTTTATAGGCGGTAACCTGGTGGAGGCACAGAAAATGCTCATGGACAAATTTGGTTTTGTTGCTCTAGCCGGTATTATGGTTCTCATATTTGCTGCAATGATCGGTCAGATCAATCTTTTAGCTAAACGTATCAGAGACATGGGTCTTCCCGTACTCTGGACGATCGTTGGGATCATCTTTGTCTCTCTGCTGTTGAATGTAGCCTTTCCTCCACAGGAAGTAGCTCTCTCTGCAGCAGCGGTACAAACAGCTGACGGTGCTGCTACTGCTGTTGCGGTTAGTCAAACAAGTGCCAGTACAATCGTACAACTATTTGACAGTATCATCTTTTTATGTCTGGTATTTATCCCCAGCAATGCTTTTGGATCGAAAAACGCTTATTGATCCTCCCAAAAGGCAGTGATCTTATCTGCGATGACGCCTTGTATCCATGCACTGATTATAACAAGTACTGTCAGTACCACTGTAAAAGCCATGCCAAAGTAACTCACCATCAAAGGCAGCCAGGGAAGCTTAATGGAGCGGGTATAGAAAAATGCCATTATCAGCCCGTCTTTTGCACCATGTTTACGAAGGTCAGAGATCATGGGATACCAGACATAGGCAGGACCATGACTGAAGATCCCTCCAATCAGTGCAATGACCCATCCTCTTGCACCACTCTGCTCTCCTATATGTTTAGAAATACTCTTTACGTCTACAAAGGTATACAACAGTGCCATAAGAAAAAACACCACAAGTAAAATGGGGATGATCATCTTCAATATCTCAAGCGCTGCCAACAGTGCTTCTTGCCCTGCCTGAGGATTAAAATAAAAAGTAAGCAGATACATACACCCGACCACGGCAAGCATCACAAAACCACTTCGCTTTTTTGGTTTTGTTCTTTTTGGT
>DQSX01000060.1 GCA_015663065.1 Sulfurovum sp. | reverse complement strand
TGACAAGTTTTGGTGTTGGAGGCACAACAGGTGTAGGTCTTGGAGGTACTGGTTTTGGTTGAGGTGGCACAACCACAGGTTTGGGAGCAGGGGGTGGTACAAAGTTGGAAAGATTTAGTGATATTTTTTGCTCTTTACCTGCAGGAGGCGATACTTTTATTTCTGGAAAACCAAGAAAAAGGAGGAAGAATATCAAAAGGTGTAACAGTAAAGATAGTATGACACCTTTAAACGTTCTGATAATCCTCTCCTTAGTGCCTATAGTGTATAATCCATGCAATTATACATAATGAGGATTAATAATGGCATATGACAAAAGTATCGCAGCGTTTGATGAAGCATATAAAGTAATTCCCGGAGGTGTTGACTCACCGGTGAGAGCATTTTCAGGAGTGGAGGGCATACCGCCATTCATAGAAAGAGGAGAGGGTGCGTACCTGTTTGACATAGACGGGAACAAATACATTGACTTTGTTCAGAGTTGGGGACCGCTGATCTTTGGCCACTGTGATACTGATATTGAAAATTCAGTTATGGAAGCAGTAAAAAAAGGACTCTCTTTTGGTGCACCTACGACAGTTGAAACTGCGTTGGCAGAAGAGATAGTGTCTATGTTTGACAGTCTTGACAAAGTACGTTTTGTATCATCGGGGACAGAAGCGGTCATGTCAGCTATCCGACTGGCACGTGGTGTAACAGGTAGAGATAACATTTTAAAATTTACTGGATGTTACCATGGTCATTCGGATTCACTTTTGGTACAGGCTGGTTCGGGTCTGGCTACCTTTGGAACACCTTCAAGTCCGGGAGTGCCAGCTGACCTTACAAAACATACACTGCTTGCCACGTACAATGATATGGCTTCTGTAGAAAAATGTTTTAGCGATGCCAAAGGCGACATTGCCTGTGTGATCATTGAACCGATTGCAGGAAATATGGGTCTTGTACCTGCGGATGAAGCCTTTTTAGAAGGCTTAAGAGCACTCTGTGATACACATGGCACTCTATTGATCTTTGATGAGGTGATGTCCGGATTCAGAGCTTCTTTAACAGGTGCCCAGGGGATCTCCGCTGTAAAGCCAGATATGGTAACACTCGGAAAAGTGATCGGGGCGGGTATGCCTGTAGGTGCTTTTGGTGCTTCTGCAGAGATCATGGGTCATCTTTCTCCTGAAGGTCCGGTCTATCAGGCGGGAACACTCTCCGGGAATCCTGTTGCTATGGCAGCAGGACTTACGAGCCTTAAAAAACTTAAAAGTAACCCTTCTGTCTATGTCTCTATGGGCAATAAGGCAAAAAGATTGACTGAAGGGCTTAAGAAGGCTGCCGATGCGGTAAATGTACCTATGGTGACAGATGTCAGAGGCTCTATGTTTGGTTTCTTCTTCTCTGACAAGCTGGTAAAGAATTTTGCTGATGCTATGGAAAATGATCAGGCACTGTTTGCAAAATTTCACAAAGGTATGCTGGACAGAGGTATCTACCTCGCCTGTTCATCATTTGAAACGGGCTTCATCTCTACAGCGATCACCGATGAAATGATAGACGAGACGATCAAAGCAGCCTATGAGACACTTAAAGAGATCAAAGGTTAAGCTCTCATGCAAAAGTGTTATTGTAAAAGCGGATTGGAGTTCTCAGTATGTTGTGAACCTATTTTAAGGGTACATCAAGTGGCACCTACAGCCTTGTCTCTTATGCGTTCACGTTACTCAGCTTACTGTCTGGGTGATGTGAACTATCTGCAAGCGACCATACATGACCACACCTGGAGTGATGAAGAGTTAAAGTTCATCCAGGACTGGGCGGACAACAGCACCTGGCAACATCTTGAAATTGTAGAATATTCAGAAGAGACGGTGGAGTTTAAAGCGTACTACATCTTTGATGGCAAACAGCACATGCATCATGAAAAGTCTGCTTTTTTGAAAGTCAATGATATGTGGAAATATGTTGATGGTGACATTTATGAAGACAGAGTGAATATTTTACGCAATGAAGTCTGTATTTGCGGCTCCGGTAAAAAATACAAACGCTGCTGTGCGACTAAGCTTAAATCGTAATTCTGTTATACTTAGCAAATCAAAATTAAAAATGGATATCTATGATCTCTAAAAAAATGAACAAGGCACTCAATGTGCAACTAAACCATGAGTTTTACTCGGCTTATCTTTATCTGGCTATGTCTGCGTATTGTAGTAAAAAGGATTTTCCGGGGGCCGCAAACTGCTTCCTGTTACAGTACCAGGAAGAGCAGGAGCATGCAACACGTATCTATAATTATCTTATAGAGCAAGATCAAGCAGAGGTTTAACATTTAGATGGACAAGAAAACAGAAGAGCCAAAATTTAAAAAAGTAGTAGATGCAGCAGATGGCTTAAGTCTTGGCATCTCCATGGTTGTGGCTGTACTCATCGGTGTGGGGTTAGGTTTGGGACTTCAAAAACTTACAGGTATGTGGTGGACACTCTGGATAGGTGTATTCATTGGTGTGGCTGCAGCGATACTGAATGTCTATAAAGCTTATGACAAACAGAAAAGATCACTTGATGAATTGGCAAACGATCCAAAGTATAACTACAGCAAGCGCCAAACGCAAGATGATGAGGATGAAGATGAAAAGTACTAGTATCAAGATAGTAAAAGTACTTCTTGCCGTAGATCTACTGCTTCTTGTAGGATCACTACTCTTAGGAGGAAAAGTCTGGGTCTACAATACACAAATAGGCTTCATCTCGGCTACGCTCATTATGATCGCTTCGGTCATCTCTTACAGACGTATGGTAAACACACGGATAGAGCATGGCATCGTCACCATGGATGACTCCAAAGATGTCATTGACAAGATTGAAGACCCTTATGACCTTTACTCTGAAGAAGTAATGCAGAGTGAAGAAGAAGTGGATCTCGCAGAGGTAGTTAAAGAGGAGAGGAAAAATCTTAAAAAGAACAGGCGCTCTTTGGGGCAAACCCTTAAAGATACGAAAGCTGCCTTGTCACTCTATAGACTGGGTGCCTATGCTCTACTCATCTTAGGGTTCATGTATCTGAACCGTCAGGGCCTTTTACATATACCCTCCTACCTGCTTGCCTTAAGCCTTCCGCCTATGATCATTGTTACTATTCTGGTAACACAAAAAGAGAACCATAGCCAAGATTAGATAAAATAAGTTCAATTAGTTACGAGGATTTATTTTATGACAAAAACACTGCTGTTTACACTTTCATTATTAACGCTAACTTTTGCACAGAACCCGCTTGATCTAAAGATTATAGACAAACCCATCGATTTTGGAAAAGAGCGTATCTCTCTGACCAAAGCCTATATTAAAGAACACTACGGGAAAAAGGTCAACAGCATTAAGATCACCCCTAAGATCATTGTGCTTCACTGGACAGCGGAAATGTCTTTTAATAAATCGTTCAAACGTCTGCAGCCTCAAAAACTCCTCACTGACAGAAAAGACATTGCCAAAGCCTCTGCACTCAATGTCTCTGCACAGTTTCTTGTGGCACGTGATGGAACGATCTACCGTTTGATGCCGGAGAACTGGATGGCGCGTCATGTTATTGGTCTGAACTACTCAAGTATCGGTGTGGAGAATGTAGGAGGGAAAGGGAACAAAAAAGATGACCTTACCAAAGCGCAACGTAAAGCCAATATTGCATTGATCCGTTACCTCAAAGCCAAATACCCAAGTATTGAGTACCTCATAGGTCACCATGAATACAGACAGATGGAAAGTACATCGCTTTGGTTGGAAAAAGACAAAGGCTACAGAACGGTAAAGTCGGATCCGGGTAAAAAGTTCATGTCAGAGATGAGAAAAGCAACCAATGACCTTCATTTGAAAACACCTCCTAAAGCGAAATAATGAATTCAGCATTCAGCACGCTTGACTGGAGTATCTTTTTTGCATATTTTTTAGTATTAACCGTTACTTCGGTACTTCTTTCCCGTGTAAAAGTAAAAAGTACCCGGGATTATTTTGTAGGTGGAAACTCTGTTCCTATGTTTGCAGTGGCTATGTCAGTACTGGCTACTTCACAGTCCGCAGCCACTTTTCTTGGAGGACCTGAGTACTCTTATTCTAAAGATCTTACCTTCATTGGGTTTTATCTCTCCGCGTTTTTAGCCATCATCTTTGTAGCCAAAGTACTCATTCCACGTTTTTATGCCATTAATGCTGTGACCGTGTATGAACTGCTTGAGAAACGTTATGGTGAGTCAGCTAAAAAGCAGGCAGGAGTCATGTTCCTCGTAGGTCGTCTTTTTGCATCCGGAGCCAGACTCTACATTGGTGCATTGGCCATCTCTATGATACTCTTTTTAGACATTACCCCTATGCATGTTGCGATCTCCATTGCAATTTTGATGTTAGGTGCTTTGGCTTATGCCTATTTTGGTGGGGTGAAATCGGTTATTTTTTC
Source organism: Sulfurovum sp. (assembly GCA_015663065.1). Taxonomy (GTDB): domain Bacteria; phylum Campylobacterota; class Campylobacteria; order Campylobacterales; family Sulfurovaceae; genus Sulfurovum. Next base: position 2,935 of record DQSX01000060.1, on the reverse strand, counting down.
AGATATCATTCAAGCCATTACCTACATTGGTGCAGGGTTAGCTGTACTTATTTACCTCTATGTCGCGATAAACACAGACTTTTCAACCGTAGTCAGTACTTTGCAGGCAGACCATAAATTAAGAGTGCTTGACTGGTCGCTCTCAGGCGGTTTTTCAGTATGGGCACTGCTTGGCGGATGGCTGTTGTTGAACATCGCTGCGTATGGATTGGATCAGGACATGACACAAAGGGCTTTGACCTGCAAGTCTGACAAAGAGGCACAGCGTTCACTGATGATGAGTATCTATCTTACTATCCCTGTGGCCATTCTTTTTTTAATGATCGGTCTGCTGCTTTACCTTTTTTACCAGCACCCGGAACTCTCTGGACTCAGTACAGAAGTAGTACAGAAGTTTGAAGGAGAGAAGATCACTATTTTCATGTATTACATCTTGCATGAAATGCCCGAAGGGATGAGGGGACTTGTGACTGTAGGTGCAGTTGCTGCAGCTTTATCAAGCTCTAACTCTGTCTTGGGTGCCATGTCTTCTGTTGCCATAGAAGACCTCTACAAACCTTGGAAACAGGCAAAAAGTAATAGTGATGGAAGCAATGTAGATGAAATGCACTTTGTAAAAGCAGGGCGTAATGCAGTACTCTTCTTCGCAGTTGCACTCTCACTCATGGCCATGCTCTCCTACTACTGGCAGCGTTACACAGAACTGCCTTTGCTAAGCTTTGCCCTTGGTGTGATGGCTTTTGCCTATACAGGGCTTCTTGGTGTCTTTGGAGCAGCCATATTTACCAAACGTGGAAATGCAAGAACAGTTCCTCTGGCACTTCTTGGCGGTTTTATGACTGTATTGTTGCTTCAACCTTATGTGTTGGGTGCAGTGTTAGATTTCAAACTTGGATTTGCCTGGCAGATACTTGGGGGAACAGCGGTGGCTTTTGTGATTATGATGATGGGGAAGAGTAATGGATTTACAGAGAGGAAACGATAAATGGAAAAATATATAGGCATTATGTCCGGAACTTCATTGGACGCTGTAGATGTAGTACTCTGTGAAATAGATGCTCACTCTTGTGATCTGATGGCTTCTCTTGAATTTCCTCTCTCTTTGGAACTCAAAACTGACATCTTGAATATGATCGAAGGCAAAAGTACTTTAGAAGCTTTTGGGCAGATAGACCATCGTTTGGCACTTTTGTTTACACAGGCAGTTGGTGCATTGCTGATACGTGAAAATATAGATGTATCGACTATTGCAGCCATAGGTTTGCATGGGCAAACACTCTGGCATGACCCTCAAGGAAAGTATCCTTTTTCTATGCAACTGGGTGACCCGAACATTGTCAGTGTAAAGAGCGGTATAGCTGTGGTGTCGGACTTTAGGCGAAAAAATGTGGCTTTGGGTGGACAGGGTGCACCTTTTGCTCCGGCTTTTCATGAATTTCTCTTTGCTTCTTTAGCCCAGGATGTAGCCATTGTCAATATTGGCGGTATGGCAAACATTACTGTGCTTGCAGATAGCGTTAATGACAAGCTTATAGGTTATGACACTGGTTGCGGAAATGTGCTTATGGACTTGTGGATGGCCCGGCATGAAGGACTTGGCTATGACAAAGACGGTATGTGGGCAAGGTCCGGCAGAGTGGATTATAGGCTTTTAGACAAGATGATGTCCGATGACTATTTTTCACAGAAGTATCCTAAAAGTACAGGGAGAGAAAAGTTCAATGCAAGCTGGTTGGATGCTATGCTTGAAGGCAAAACGCATACCCCTGAAGATGTACAAAGAACACTGCTTGAGCTTACCGCACTGAGTATTAGCAATGAAGTGTTACACTTTAACAGAGACCTGGTACTGCTTTGCGGCGGCGGGGCTAAAAACAGCTTCCTTGTGGAACGCATTAAGCAACTGATGCCAAATATTGAAGTTGCTATAGCAGCCAACGCAGACTACATAGAAGCCATGACTTTTGCCTGGTTGGCGTATAAGCGTGTACATAAAGAAAAAGTAAATTTAAAAGATGTCACCGGTGCCTGTGACAATGCCATCCTGGGAGGAATATATGAATAAATTAAAAGCGTGGTTAGAGAGCATTGACTGTGAGGGAGAACTCGAAGCAGTCTCTACCGATGCAAGCTTTCGCAAGTATTACAGACTCAAGAGTTCTATGCATTCAGGTATGGTGATGGATGCTTCTGCACAAAAAGAGTCTTTGGCCCCTTACATAGAGATAGAACACCGTTTGTATGAAGCGGGGGTCAGGGTACCTAAGATCAACACCTATAACAGAGCTGAAGGCTTCTTGTTCATGGAAGACATAGGCAACAGACATTTGGCAGATATGATCGATGATGACTATGAACACTTTTACAGACAAGCCATCGATACGATCGTTAAAATGCAAAATACAGATAGAGAAGATCTTCCTCTCTATGATGCTGCATTTTTGCGTTTTGAGATGGATTTGATGCAGGAGTGGTATCTTGAAAAGTATTTAGGCTTGACACTGGATGATACGCAAAAACAAACGATCTCTTCTGCGTTAAAATATATTACAGAAGAAGTACTTGTACAGCCGCAAGATGTATTTGTACACAGAGACTACCACTCACGCAATCTTATGATCTCACCCTGTGATGAGAAGATCGTAGTCATAGACTATCAGGATGCCAGAGTTGGTGCGGTAACTTATGACCTGGTCTCTTTACTGCGTGATGTTTATGTGGAACTGGACCCTTATGATGTGAAACAGATGGCGCTGAGTTTTAGAGATGCTAAAGGTTTGGATGTAGATGATGAAACCTTTATGCGCTGGTTCGATCTTATGGGACTGCAACGACACATTAAAATACTCGGCATCTTCTCAAGACTGCATCTGCGTGATGGGAAAGAGGGGTATTTAAATGACATACCTTTGACTTTGAAGTATATTGTGGATGT
>DQSX01000084.1 GCA_015663065.1 Sulfurovum sp. | reverse complement strand
ATGCTTCATGATATTGTTATTGGTTTATTGATTAACAGGGTTGAGTTTGGTTTGGATATTTTAAGGTGATACAGGTTTAGGACACTACCCTATTGCTTTTAGTTTAGTTGAACTGGTATAACGTGGTGAAACTGGACACTTTAATGTCATAAAAAGGGGAGAATTTATGTATGCATTAGCCGTTATTGGCATTATCGTTCTTATCATTGTTCTTATTATCTATTTAGAATATAAAAATGAAAAAGAGTATCAGGCAGAGAGAAAAAGAAGATCTGAAGAACGCAAAAAAACAAAAGCTCCCTACCATCCAAAAGAGAAAGTACAAAAACCCCAACAGCTAAAAAAAGAAAAAACTGAAAAATTAAGAGACAGTACTCCCGGAGCAAAAAAACCGCCTCCTCTCAACAATAAAGAAAAAAAGAGAGCCACAGATGACAGTTATGAGCTAAAACCTGTTGAAAAGACAGCAGGAACCAAAGATATCCCTTCAGAAGTTACCGCTCCTGTAACAGAAAAGAAAAAAGAAAAAAGTTACGACCTTCCTAAATGCAAATACCCTAAATTCAACTATGAAAGACTACTTGGCTTGGGGCTTTCCGAAGAGGAAGCCATTGCCTTTACCAAAGAGCTTATTCCTCAGATCAAAACACAGATACCACTCATAAAAGAGGCTTTGGAAAAAGAAGATTTTCATAATATGGAGAGGCTGACCCACAGTATTAAAGGTTCTTCAACCACTGTAGGTACCGGTGGTATTTCTGACTTGCTCGTAGAGTATAACACCTATCTTAAAGCAGGCAAAGATCTGCCTATTGCCGAAGCCTACTTTAAACATTTGAACCGTTATGCGGAAGATCTTGAAAAAGAGTTCGCTTAAGCTCTGAGTTTTTTTGCAAACTCCATCGCCTGAGAAGTAGGATTTTCTCCTGCTATGATACGTGCGATCTCCCGCACCCTGCCTTCTTCATTTAGCACTTCTACCCTGCTTTCTCCGCACTCTTTTGTAATGACAATGTGCTGCCCCGCTTTGGCTGAAAGATGTGGTTGATGGGAAATAGCAAATATCTGGTAAACTGAAGAGAGTGTTGCTATCATCTCCGCAATGGCAATGGATTCATCTCCTGAGACATTGGCATCTATCTCATCCAAGATGAGGATCCCCCGAGTCTCAGTCTCTTTGGGGATCGTTGCAGCCATGAGTGCCAGACGTATACGGTTGAACTCTCCGCCACTGAGTGTATCGGTCTTTGAATCCCCAAGCATAATATCTACACTGTCTACACCTCGTTCACACATGCTGACAATATTAAAATCAAAACGTAACCCCGGGAGTTTTAACGTTTCCAGATGGCCTTTTAAAACCTCTTCCAAAACCTTTGCTTCTTTCTGCCTTGACTGTGAGAGTCTCGAAGCAATAATGCTGAGTTCAGAGTACTCTATGTGCAAAAATGACTCCAGCATGCTCTTGTCCTGTGCTATGTTTTTATAGCCTTCCAACTCTTTTGCCTTCACATCTCTGTAGCGCAATGCCTCTTCTATGGAACCGTAACGGTTTTTCAATGTTGTCAAATCTGAAAGTCTGTCAAGCACCTCTTCCACATCTATCTCTTCGAGTTCATCTGCCAGAGTTTCTGCCTCTTCAAAGTCAGCACGCAGCTGGTTCATTGTGTCAGAAAAGAGTGTGCCATCTTTGTCGAGGAGTCTGTACACCTCCTCTACTGCACTTTCAAAAGCAAAGATCTCTGTGGCGTTAAGCAGGGCATCTTTGATCTTGTCTATACGAGAAAGCTGCTGCTTGACTTTGAGCAGCTCCTCTTCTTCCCTCACTTGAGGATTGATAGTGTTGATCTTTTCCAACTCATAATTTGTAAACTCTATCAGTTCAGCCAGTTTGGCTTCATCTTCTTTGATCTTTCTGAGTTGCTCTGCTTTGGCTTTATAGTTTGCATAACGTTTTTTATACTCTTTGAGAGATTTTTTATAGACTTTGTCTTTGGCACCCAATGTCTTGTCTAGCATATCCAGAAGTGTTTCAGATTCAAATCCGCCTCTGTCACGTACCGAAAGATACTGGACATAAGGAGAAAACATTTCACGCAAAGCTTTTTTAGAGATATTCTGACCCTCTATAAAGTAACGTAACTTCTCTTTTTTCAAAGTTTTAATGGTCAACTCATCTTCAAGTACAAACGCTTCGCTTTTCAGCCTGGCAGGTTTGAGAAGGTTCACCTCACACAGGGCCGCTGATCCTTTGGTACTGTAGCCAAAGCCTGATAGTATGGAAGAGATAAGCACAGATTTTCCTGCACCGCTGGGACCGGTAAACACCACAAGCCCCTGCTCAAACGCCAACTCTACTTCTTTAAAGGTTACAAGGTCACGAAAATAGAGCCTCTCTATCACCGTTTGTCTCCCCAGTGCAGTTTCTCCCGTAAAACAGCAAAATAATTACGCTCTTTTTTATGTAATAGTTTTGCCCCCTTCTTCGCCCCTTTGATATAGAGTACATCCCCCTCCTCCATAGCATAGACTTCCTGTCCGTCTATGGTTGCGATAGACTCATACTCCTGGGTATCAAGTTCAATACTGAAATCAGCCGGTACCACCAAAGGTCTCTGGTTCCCCAAAGAGTGTGAAGAGATCGGTGTCACAATGAATGCTTTGGTCAGGGGGTAGACAACAGGACCACCGGCAGCCAGGTTGTACGCTGTAGAACCCGTCGGGGTGGAGATAATAAGTCCGTCTCCCCGATAGGAGTTAAACCTCTCCCCCTCAATAGAGGCATTTACCTGTACCATTTTTGAAGGTTGCGGAGAGGTGATCACTACATCATTAAAAGCAATAAAGTTTTTCTTCTCACCTGCTTTGGTCTTCAGATACCCCTCAACCATCATCCTGTCATCGATGCGGTACTCACCTGAAAGCAGAAGTTCTAAAAAATTATCTACTTCATCGGTGGTCACATCTGCCAAAAAACCAAGGGTTCCTGCATTGATACCCACCACAGGTTTGTGGTAACCGTAAGAGCGACGCACCAAAGAAAGCAGTGTACCGTCACCACCCAGTGAAACCAGGAAATCTGCTTCTGCGCACATTGTTTCAAAAGGTATGCCCTCTACCCCTATCATATCTGCTGACTTCTCTGCAAGAAGTACGCTGATATTACGTTCTTCAAACTCTCTCTTAATGCCTTCATACAGTGTTTTTATCTCAGGATCTTCAGGTTTGAGTATGAAACCTGCTGTCTTGATCTGTGCTAACTTTTGATTACTCATAGTGGTCCTATTGAATTCTTACTGTTAGATTATCATAAATACTATTTACTGTGCCAAAAATATGTCATATTGTCATTGATTTAAAAGCGCTCTGCTTCAACACGTGTCTTTTATGCACAGTATTAACTGCAGGAAACGCAACCCTAAACAACTTTTAGCTATAATCGCGAACTAATAAATTATGAGGATCGCTCGTGAGAACACATTATTGTGCAGAAGTAACAGAGAAACATATTGGAGAGAAAGTCACCGTAGCTGGGTGGGTTTCAAGCCGAAGAGACCACGGAGGGTTGATCTTTATCGACCTCAGAGACAAAGATCAGGTTGTACAGCTAGTCTGTGATCCTGCAGACAATGCAGCAGCACACAAAATGGCTGAAGAGGTCAGAGACCAGTTCGTACTCATCGCTACAGGAAAAGTACGTGCCAGAGGGGAAGGACTTGAAAACCCTAAACTTAAAACAGGAAAAATAGAGATCGTTGTCGATGAACTGACCATTGAAAACCGTTCAAAACCAATGCCTTTTGAGCTTAACGATGAGAAAGTCAACGAAGAGATCAAACTCAAACACCGTTACCTTGAACTGAGAACACAAAAGTCTTACGATATTTTCAAACTTCGTTCAAAAGCGACTATTGCGACAAGAAATGCCCTTGATGAGCTTGATTTTCTAGAAGTAGAAACACCGATCATCACGAAATCTACGCCTGAGGGGGCAAGAGACTATCTTGTACCTTCACGTGTTCACGGTGGTGAGTTTTATGCATTGCCACAGTCTCCGCAGCTTTTTAAACAGTTGTTAATGGTGGGTGGTTTTGACCGCTACTTCCAGATAGCAAAATGTTTTAGAGATGAAGATTTAAGAGCAGACAGACAACCGGAATTTACACAAATAGATGTTGAAATGTCTTTCTGTGACCAGGAAGACGTCATAGCAGTAGCGGAAAAACTCATCTCAGATGTATTCCACAAATGTGGCTTTGATGCAGTACCGACTACATTCAAACGTATGACCTACGCAGATGCTATGGAGAACTACGGTTCAGATAAGCCAGATATGCGTTATGACCTGAAAATGGTAGATGTTATTGACATTTTTGAAAGATGCGACAATGAGATCTTCTCCAAGATCGCTGCAGCGCCTAAAAAGAACCGTATCAAAGCACTCAAAGTACCAAAAGGTGACGAGATCTTCTCAAAACGTCAGATGAAAGGTTTTGAAGAGTACGTGCGTAAATTCGGTGCGTCCGGTCTTGGTTATTTCCAAATGAAAGAAGAGGGACTCAAAGGTCCTTTGGCCAAATTCTTCACAGAAGATGACCTTCAGGCTATCATCGAAAGATGTGAACTTGAGATAGGCGATGCCGTCTTCTTTGGTGCAGGTGATAAAAAACTGGTATGGGACTACATGGGTCGTTTCCGTATCTACCTTGCAGAGATCATGGATATCATCCCTGAAGATACTTTTGAGTTCTTATGGGTCATGGACTTCCCAATGTTTGAAGTAGAAGATGGCAAAGTAAAAGCACTGCACCACCCGTTCACACAGCCAAAGTCACTGGATTTTGAAGACATCGAAGAGATAGAGTCTGTCGCGTATGACATCGTACTTAACGGTACAGAGCTTGGTGGCGGGTCTATCCGTATCCACAAAGAAGATATGCAGGCAGAGATCTTTAAACTGCTTGGCATTGATGAAGAAGAGGCTCAGGAGAAGTTTGGATTCCTGCTTGAAGCTCTCAAGTACGGTGCACCACCACACGGTGGATTTGCACTGGGTCTGGACAGAATGATCATGCTTATGACAGGGTCAAGCTCTATTCGTGAAGTCATTGCTTTCCCTAAAACACAGAAAGCACAATGTCTTTTGACACAGGCACCAAGTGAGGTTGATACAGAACAACTTAAGGAATTAAGTCTTAGAATTCGTCAACAGGCACCAACAGCGTAAATAAAAAAAAGGAAAAACATATGAAAAAACTATTTTTGATCATCGGAGCACCAGGTTCAGGTAAAACAACAGATGCAAGCATCATTGCGCAGAATAATGCAGACAAGATCGTACATTACTCTACAGGTGATATGTTAAGAGAAGAAGTAGCAAGCGGTTCTGAGCTTGGAAAAGAGATAGAATCTTACATCACGAAAGGTGCTTTGGTACCTCTGGAGATCATTGTAAATACGATCGTATCTGCAATCAACAATGCACCTGTACCCAATGTACTTATTGACGGGTATCCAAGAAGCGAAGAGCAGATGACTGCGTTTGATGCATTGGTTTCCAAAGAAGAGAACATTGAATTGGCATCTGTGATCGAAGTAAGAGTGACTGAAGCCTGCGCAAGAGAAAGGATCTTGGGACGTAGAGCTGAAGCTGCACCAGGTGAAGAGCGTGCTGATGACTCTGAAGAAGTCTTTAACGACAGAATGAAGATCTATACAGATCCTTTGGCTGCCATTCAGAAATTTTACACAGACAAAGCATTGCTTACCGTCATCAACGGGGAAAGAACACTTGATGAAGTGGTTGATGAGATGCAGGCTTTTGTACTTAGCAAAATTTAAACAACAATGCTCCCAACGCACTTGGCTTGGGAGAAAATAACCAATACCCTACACTGTTTCATTCCGAAAAAAGCATTTTTACAACATATTCTGTAGCAAGTACTTTATCCAGTTTTTGTCTATAGGCATCAAGTGTTATATCTTTTTCCAACACTTTGGATTTATCAAATTCCAGATTCATATTGTGCACAGTTTTTTTGACTTCATCCAGTGCTGTGATCACACCGATTTCCATTATATTTTTCTGATTTGCGATCAGGTAGGCATAGTGTCTTACAAAAAGCATCATGGCTACTTTATGGTTGATGGCATAAAAGGAGAGAAGGAAATCAGACCCTACGTCATCAGAAGTAACAAAATCTTCTTCCCTTATCTCAGATTTTTTCATTTCAAAATGCATAAGCTTATCAAAGATATCCTGTTTGAGTCTAACTGAAAAGAAGAGTCCTGCAAAACCATCTTTGTATTCACAGGCCAAAAAAAGATTGGAGGGATGTTTGGACCAGGATTCAAACTGTTCAATACTCAGTTGCGAAAAAGGATGATTGGTAGCACGATGCTGGTCCATATTGAGTTCAAAAAAAGAGACAAAATGGCTGAGAAACTTAAAAGAATTGAAAATGAACTACATAAATATGAATTTGGACTTGAAAATGGTCTGATCACTAAAAAAGAGTATGATGAACTTACAACTGTACTTTCTTTTGAACTCAAGCAACTGGCAGATCAACTTTAAGTATTAATTCCCCCTAATTATCACTTTCCTTTCCTTTTTTCACCCTTTTATAATGGTGAAAAAAGACTTTCATAACCACAGGTAAACTCACATAAACAGCTATCTGAAAGCGTTCAAAAAGTATTCCATTTCTTCCCACTAACATAATTTTTTTTGATAATTAAATAATATTTAAGTAAATTATTGACATTAACTATTTATTAAACTATACTATTGGTATTAAAACAAAAATAGGGAAAATAATGAAAAACACTACACTACTTAAAAGTGGCATTGCTTTGTCACTACTGACTTCAACACTGCTACACGCAACAAACGGAGACCACTTAATTGCAGTAGGTACGAAAGCAAGAGGTATGGGGGGTGTTGGGATCGCCATGAGTCATGGTGCGGAGTCAACATTGACAAACCCTGCTCTTATTACATCAGTTGAAGCCACTGAAATATCTTTTGGCGGTACAGTCTTCATGCCGGATATCAAGACACAGTTGAATGAAACTCCAGCACCTCCAGGCATGGGGCTTCCTCCTCAAAATAAAATGACATCTGATGCAGATCTTAATATGATTCCTGAAGTTTCATTGGCTATGAAGATGAGTGAAAATTTTTACGTAGGTATTGGTATGTGGGGAACTGCAGGTATGGGTGTTGACTATAGTAATGGGGCAGGAATAGAAAACACTCTCATGACTACTGGGCAATTATCTAATTTTGATATGGTTACCAACTTACAGTTAATGCAATTTGCTGTGCCTCTTGCATATAAAACAAATGGTTTCAGTATTGCCATTGCTCCAGTACTTCAGTATGGAAATTTGGATATCAATTTTGTTATGCCTACTCCAACAATGCCACCACAATTCGTACAAGTAGGTTCCGGATTAGCACAAGACTTTGGTTTTGGTTACAATATCGGTGCAACGTATGATTTCTCTAATGGCCTTACTATTGGTGCGGTATACAAGTCGTCCATTAAAATGACATATGATGGGGCTATTGAAAGTGCAGCCAGAAACTTTGGAATCATCATGAGTGATACGTTGGAACAACCGGCCGAAGCAGGTGTAGGGTTTGCGTACGTAATGGGTCAACATGCATTTGCATTCGACTATAAAAAAATAAAATGGTCAGATGTAGAAGGTTACACTGATGTATCATGGGAAGACCAGGATGTCTTTGCAGTAGGTTATCAATATTCACGAGACAACTGGGCCCTCAGAGTAGGTTACAACCATGCATCAAGTGCTGTAGTAGAAACACAAAACCCTTCAATCAATATGTTTAACCTTCTTGGATTCCCAGCCACATCAGAAGATCACTATTCAGTGGGTGGAACCTATGCATTCAATGAACAATTTTCTGTTGATTTAGCATATGTCTACTCACCAGAATCAACAAAAACATTTGATGTGAGCATGTTAGGTATGGGAATTGATTCAGTAACAACGGATCACAGAGAAGACTCTCTTTCTTTCCAACTTACTTACAAGTTTTAACTCTACTTCCCACCTCTAGGTGGGGAGCTCACTTTACCTTCTCGTAACACTTTCCTTTCTCTTTAAATTCAAACAGGCATTTACACCCTACTTTTAACTTTATTGCTATAAAATATAATTAACTAAACTGTTCAATATCATCAATATAACTAAAAAGGTATTTCTAATGCAAAGAATTTTCTTACTCTTCGTTCTTATGACACTGGCTGCATTCACCGCTACATTAAACATCACGGGTACCGTTGTATCTGACAATCAAAAAATGATCGGTGCGCGTTACATGGGCTATGTGAAACATATATACTTTGATATTGGTGACTCAGTAAAACGTGAAGACACCCTTTTTGAACTTGAATCTGCAGAGTTTGACATTATGAAAAATCAGGCTGACCTGGCACTGGAACAGGCTGATATTATGGTAGATATGTACAGAACCAGACTCGACAGCATTAGACGTGAAAAGGCTCTGCTTCGTGTACGGGGCAAAGACAACTCTGTAGACTGGAATAATCTGGACATCACAGCAGACAATGTACAGGCAGGTCTGGCAGCGACACGTTCACTGGTAAAGAATGCCGCTGAAAAAGTCAAGCAGATCGCTACCATTGCCAATTATCTTGAAGTAAAAGCACCCAATGACGGGATCATTGTACAAAAAGGTATCCGTGTAGGGGACTTGATCGTTCCTGGAATGTTGGCTATGGTTCTGGTAGACTTGGATCACCTTGAAATAGAAGGTCAGATCTCTGAAACTGACCTCCTTAGAGTCAATAAAGGAGACTTTATAGATGTTGAGATCCCTTCCATAAAATTCAAAACAAGAGGACGCATTAAGTCCGTTGTACCTTCCGCCAACCCCATGACACATACCTTTACCATCCGTGTCTCTTTTCACAAAGGACATAAAAAGATCTTTCCAGGAATGTATGCAAAGTTAAAAATAGACTATAACGAAGAGTAAATAAGCCACAATAACCTCGAAGCTGTTCGAGGAGAGAAGAGAGCTACTTTCTCATTTTGTATGGTGGGAAGAGTGATTTTACATTGTCTGCAATGACACACCATGTGCCTTTTTTTACTTTGATCTGATTCATAAAGTACTCATCCGGCATTAAAGCCCTTGCATTATCCATAAGTACCGGAATGAAGAACAGAGAGACCAGTGTCGTTGCCATGGATCCAAAGATCAGTGCCACACCCAATCCACCAAATATAGGGTCTGTAGCAAGCAGTAAAGAACCCAGAATGATGGCAACTGCTGTCAGCATAATAGGTTTTGCACGTGTTGCTGTGGCTATGGCAATGGCTCTTTTTTTCTCCATCCCTGTATCTGCTATGAGAGACATTGCAAAATCAATCAGCAGTAGAGATGAACGTGCAGAGATACCCATAAGAGAGATGAACCCTATGAGTGAAGTAGCCGTTAAAAAGAAATTGACATCTGTCATGAACAGTGAAAACTTGTCTGCCACCCAGTGCCCCGCAATAACCCCTACGATAGAGAGGAAAGAGCCTATCAGGACAATACCGCTCAGCGCAAACGATTTATAGTAAACGACCATCAAAAGGAACATCAGTACCAAAGCAGAGATAAACGCACCCCCAAGGTCGCGAAAGGTATCTAAAGATACTTTCATCTCTCCATCCCAGCGTAAGAGTATTTTCGTACCTGTTTTTCTATCGACAAGATTAAGATCGAACATAAAGGTATCTATACCGGGTTTTTTAGTTACTTCATATTTTTTCCATAATTTCTCTATCATCTTGTCTCGAGATTCAAGCAGAGGATAGACTTGAGATACCATGTCACACTCTGCAGTGATCGTCACCATATTTTTTAGATTTTTCCTAAAAATAGTTGGAGAAGACAGCTGCGCTTCAAGTTGGATGATCTCACTTAAGGGTACCATCATCCCTTTGGCATTCATCAGTTTTAAAGAAGAGAGTTTATTGAGTAAAGCTTCCTTTGTATGAAAGTCTACCGTACGTGTTTTATCATCCAAACGTAAAAAGATAGGAATCTGGTCTTGCTGATTATGGGTATTTTTCACCGCAATAGGCATACCCTGAAATGCTAAATAGATGATCTGGTTTACCTGATCTACAGACAATCCGCTGCGTATGATCTTCTCTTTATCCGGTACAAGGTCATATTTGGTATAGAGGTCATCCTGCATTATGTCTATGTCTACAAGTCCATCCGTTTCAGCCAATATTGCGGCAACATTGATAGCTGTTTCACGCAATACTTCATCATTTTTTCCATACAATTCAACAACAATGGTTGCCAAAGTAGGTGGACCAGAAGGCATTTCTGTGAAACGTATGGACGTGTTTTCCACTAAAGAACCACAGGCTTCATTAATAATGGGGCGAATACGGTGTACCATGGCAAATGAGGGTTCATCACGTCCGTGTTTGTCCGTGAGGTTTATGACGATCTCCGCCTGGTTTTTCAAAGATTTGAGTGCAGAACCTTTTACCAGACCAGCATAATCCAGAGGTGCACCCTGCCCTAAAAAGACTTCCATATCAGTCACTTCTTTCTCTTTAGTCATGATATCGACAATACAGCTGGTCACCATCTTGGTCTCTTTAATGGAAGCATTGGTAGCCGTATCTACATAAATAGTAAAGGTATTGGCACTTTTCCCCGGTAACATTCTTGCCAAAATAAGCTTGGTAGGGATCATCATAACAGATGCTCCCATAGCCATAAGTACGATCATGATCACTATAAATTTATTGCGTTTGGTAGAGAGGATCTTGTAAACAATTTTTTCCATTATTGTCTGCCCTCCTCTTTAACATCCAACTCTTCGCTTAGCTCTTTGACTTTTTCGGGCACATCTGCTTCATGACTCTCATGTTTTTCAAACTTGATAAACTTTCGTGCAAGGTAAGGTGCAAAAACATAGGCTACAAAAAGAGACACAGCCAAAGCCACCGGTACATTCAGGGGAATAGGTTTCATAAACTGCCCCATCATCCCCCCGACAAAAGCCATAGGTATCATCGTCAGCATAATGGCAATGGTCGCAATGTTTGTAGAGGGTCCTATCTCATCGGTTGCCTGTATGATAATTTCATCAAACTCGAGACCTTCGGACTCTTTGAGATGTAGACGTCTGTGTATGTTCTCTATCACAATAATGGCATCATCAACTATGAGTCCCAGACTCAGAAGAAATGCAAAGAGTGTAATACGGTTAATGGTCTGATCGGTCATCAGTGCAATAAACAGTGTCGTTGCCAGAATCATTGGTACGGCAATGGTCACAACAAGAGACTCACGCCACCCCAGAAAAGGGATCAATATCAGTGCAATAATAAAAATAGTGATTACAAGGTGATGCACCAGTTCATTAACCGCTTCATTGGCTCTCTCTCCATAATTTCTGGTAACTATGAAACCGATACCATGATCCAACAACTCTTTTTTTGCAGCTTGTATCTCTTCTATAGCCGCTTCTGCTATATGCACCGCATTGGTACCTTTTAGCTTGGAGACGGTCATAGTGATCTGATGACCGGCATCACGAAAAACAAGCCCTTTTTCCTCCTGCTCTTTTTTCTCATTTTCTGTATATTCTGCCTCTTTCTGACCTTCCTGATAGGTAATAAAAGCTGTACGGTAGTTCTGTATATCAAAATGATATTCCACTTTTGCAATATTTTTCAAATAGATAGGAGAACCCATATACTGCGCAACGATCAGCTCTTTAAGGTCATCTATATCATCAATGGCATTTTTAACACCAAATACCACGAGTTTTCCTGAGCCAGACACTGTATCTATTTGCGGTGCATTGCTTGAGATAGATTTGATCGCTTTGGCAACCTGTCCCAAAGAGAGATGGTATCCGGAGAGTTTGTGCAAGTCTATCAGGACATTGAATTGTGGTCGTTTAACCCCTTTAAGCGTTGTTTTTGACACATTATCCAATGCGTTGATATTTTGCTGAAGGTCCCGTATAAGCTTATAGAGTTTAGAGATCTCTTCTGGTCTATTGGGTGTGTTATCTATTTTATAAAAAGCTACTGTTAGGATGGGGATATCTATATCTATATCGAAAGGTTTTACCAATGGCGGCATGGTGCCTGCGGGGAGTTGATCCATATTCTGCATCACTTTATCATAAAGTTTCAGGTTGGAAGACTCCCTGTTCTCACCTATATAATACTGTACATTGACCATACCAAAATTATTCATAGCGGTGCTGTAAACATGCTCAACACCTTTTATTTCCCGTATACGTCTCTCAAGAGGTTTGATGACCACATTGTTGATCTCACTTGGTGTAGCTCCGGGAATAGCAACGATCACAGAACCACCACTCACTTCTATCTGCGGATCTTCTTCCCGTGGCATGACTTCAAGCGATATATATCCCAGAAGTAAAATTGCCACAGCCAATACCGGTGTAAGCGGATTACTTAGGAAAGATTTGGCTAACTGCCCTGCAATATTTTTTATTTTATAAGCTTCCATTCATTTATTCTATCCAAATAATTCATAATAATAAGTATAAATTATTGAAAAAAATCATTTTATTATCTTACTGTTCCAGCATCTCCTCTAAAGTAACTCTTACATTTTCTCCCAAAGCATTCACATCATAACCGCCTTCAAGAAAAAATATACCTGGAATACCTTTTTTAACATCCAAGATCAAACGTACAATTCTCCTCACTCCTTCAGTCGTTACATTCATCTGTGCCAGAGGATCACTCTCGTGCAGGTCATACCCTGCAGAAACCAAGATAATATCAGGATCAAAACGATCTACATAAACAGGAAGATCATTTTCATAAATATCAAGTACTTCATCATCTCCGCTGTCGGGCATCATTAGAAAATTGGCAGTATATCCCTCTCCGCTGCCAATACCCCGTTCTTTTTCCATACCGGTCCCCGGGTAGGCAAATGCCTGATGGGAAGAGAAGTAAAAGACAGAGTCATCTGCGTAAAAGGCATCCTGTGTTCCATTTCCGTGGTGTACATCGAAGTCTATGATCATCACTTTTTCATAACCTATACTTTGTGCATAACGTGCTGCAATGGCAATGTTGTTAAAAAGACAAAAACCCATAGCCTGTGCAGGTCTGGCATGATGACCGGGAGGTCTTACTGCACAGAAAGCCCTCTCAAACTCCCCTGCTTTTATACCATCTACAGCTACTATCCCTGCTCCCACCGCTTTAAGTGCAGCACCGTAAGAAGCTTCAGAACAAATAGTATCTGCATCTATGGCTCTACCGTACTGAGAAGCTTCATAAACACTTTCTACATGTTCCGGTGTGTGTATGCTTTCAAGCAAGGTCTCCGATACAGCGATAGGAGACTTCAGTACCAAGAGCTCTTTGATCGGGTCAATTGCACTGTTGATCACGATCAAGCGATCTTTGGATTCCGGGTGCCCCATGCCGGTATCATGTGCCAAATAAATATCATCTGTTATATACGCTACCTTCATCGTATTTTCTTGCATCTCTACTCCTTTAAAGCATTTTCTTTTTTTAAATAATTTTCTTCTTAAGCAACTCCACTTCTGCACGTAATGCCTGTACCTCTCTCTTAAGCATATTAAACGCTTCAGCCATCTGTAGATCCTGTTTTTTTTCTATAGGTACTATCTGCTCCCTTATCTCTTTTTCACTCTCTTCATCATACAAAATATACGTGACTTCTCTGCCTTTTTCCTGAAAGACTTCAGATTTCACTTTCCCCGACTTGACCATCTTCATCACATTAAATATGCTCAATTTGTTTTTTACCGCATACGCTTTGATCGTCATTCTTTCCATTTCTACTCCTAAATGAGGTTTCTCTCATTATTATACACAAATGCTTTATTTTTGTGTATAATAGTAAAAATTAACATACGAGGAATTTATAATGACAAAAAAATTAACTTTTCTAGGCCTGATCGCAGCACTTACCATAGCTTTCAGTTCATATGCCATGGCAGAAGCTGCCCCTGTCATCGATGCAAAAGTCGATGTAGCACTCAAAGAGTTTAAAAAAGAGAAGGGAGCAGCAGAGTTTTTGGAAAAAGCCTATGCAGTACTGGTCTTCCCTTCCGTGGTCAAAGGCGGTTTTGGTATTGGCGGACAATATGGTGAAGGTGCAGTAAGAGTAGACGGAAATACAACTGCCTACTACAAGATCACTTCTGCATCATTCGGTTTTCAACTAGGGTTACAGAAGACTTCTTATATTTTTGCATTTAAAGACAAAGATGTTTTGGACAATTTCATGAGAAGTAACGGATGGGAAGCTGGAGTAGACGGTTCTATTGCCGTGGCAAAATGGGGTGCAGGAAAAAACATCAGTTCCATCTCATTTGAGAAACCCATCTATGCTTTTGCATTTGGAGCAAAAGGTTTAATGTACAACCTGACATTTGAAGGTACGAAGTTCAGTAAATTCAACCCTGAGTAATTATTAAGCTCTCTCCAGGAAACCGAAACTTGTTTCGGGCTATCTTGTTTTTCAAACAAGTTTGAGGTTCCTAAAGAGTGGGTTTGAACCTCTCTTTATAACTACACTTCTGACACAATTCTTCCACTGCGATACCCTCTTTAAATCCTTCTAACATCGCCACAGTTCGTTCATTTCCAAGAATAGCATCAAGAGATTCATCATGCAAGTCACCAAGTGCTATAATCCCGTCACAATCCAGACAGCAAGGCACCACTTTACCTGAAGCCAAAATAGCAATATGTGACTGTAAGCCCTGACAGGTACCATCTCCATAATTTTCATTCTTCAAAGAGGGCCATTCAAAATAGTTATCGAAATGTACAAGGATCTTAGAGTCAAGGCGTATGGACTTTGGTTTTTCATGATATATAGACTCCATGTCCAGTTTTACATCAAATGCATTTGAGAGTTTTGAAAAAAGTGTTTCATTGAAGGTACGCTCAGACATCATCTCATCGAGATTCCAAACACGAAGATTGACAAAAAGATCTGCCTCCTGATCCAATTTTGCTTTACACAAAGAAAGAACCGGTGTCATATACTGATCAAGGGTCAAGGAAGTATCATTTTTATTGAAACTGTTCAGTGAAATATTGATCTGCTTAACACAGGGATGAAAAAGTGTATCGTAAGTATGTTTTTTAAGGAAGTAGCCTGAAGTAGTAAGCATGGCTTTAAGACTGTATTTATGTATGATATCAAGATAGTCATGAAGATTTGACTGCGTCAGGGGATCACCCAGTACGTGACAGACTATCTCTTTGGTATAAGGCTTTAACTGTTTGATGATGGACTCAAAAAAAACAAGATCCATCTGCTGAACAGGTAACTCTTTCGTAGGACAAAAAGAGCATGAGAGACCACAGACATTGGTGATCTCTATGTAGGTACGGTAAAATTTCACTGCTCTATTTCATACAGCGTGAGAGGTCAGAAATATTGAGAGAGCTTCTAATACATTTCATTTTAGATTCAAGTAAAAAGATATTTTCATCAAATTGATCCAATACTTTCGTTTTCTCTTTGCCACTCCACTTTTCTATAATATTTTGTTTGTCTTTCGTCAATGCTGCTTTTAACACGATGACGGGCAAAATACATACATTGGCTTTTTTTTCATCTTCAGCCTGCTGAAGACAGACACGCGCTTTTTTCATAGACTCTAGTACTTCTGGCAATAGTTTTTTCTGTTTTTGAAAAATATTTTCTCCCAGCATATCCAGTAAAATACGTTTTTGCTGTACCGTCAGATCATCTTCAATCCACTGATCTTTTTGCATCTCTTTTAAGATATGCCGAATAAGCTCAGAAAATTCGTTAGGAAGCTTCACTATTTTTGTTTTTATATTGGTTTTAAAAAGTGAAAATTTTTCTACAGGGAAATTGGGAAGCTGACAGTTAGACGGTGTCGGTTTCATATCTAAATTCACAGCTGTTGCTTTTTTCTGATAATACGCACCAAGTACATAATGCTCTACAAGAAGCGGGATTCCTTTGTAAATACATTTTTTAACGCCTTCTGCTTCCCATACATCACAGGTATACCCGGCAATTGTCTCTTGCCCTGTTTTTTGCAAACCTTTAAGAATATTGTCTCTAGAATTCCCTTTTGGCATAGGACGTTCAAGTATTTTTTTTGTGTCAAAGTCCACATCAAAACGTTCTCTGTTTTCAAGTTTTTCACAGAGCTGCACTTTATGTATATCATTGAGTACACCTGACGTCACTTCTTCATAATCTTCTTCTATCAGTGCTACAGCACCCCACTCTTTAAAACGAAGTTGTCCTTCGCCTTTAATGCTAATGTTCACATCATCGGTAAGTTTTGCAAAACCCGAAATATCAAAAAGCACCAAAGCTGTTTCAACATCAAACTTCTTTTGAGTTGTACTTGCAGAGAGTATAGAGAGCAGACTTGCAAACAAAAAAAGATTCTTCACCATTGGGCCTTTCCTTAATAATCAACTTTTTTCATTCTAATTGTATCATAAGTATTATCATGCCCATTATAAAGTATCTGCAACAAGTACACTCTTTTTCATACTATTGCCCTTTTGTATTATGAATTATTGTTAAACGGCCATCTTTCTCTTTTGGTGAGAGTACGCCTCTTTTTTCAATAACCTCTGCCATAATGGAATAGAACGTCGCATATGTGTTCTCAAAACCCTTACCATACTTTTTAAACCAGAAGTACCCATCTCCTCCATTCTCAACAATAAAAGCATTGCTTGCAATACGGTATGTTTTTTCAGGGTCCACATCGACCCATTTTTCTTCTGAAAGCACCTTGATATCTTCAACCCTCTTACCTTCCCTTATGATGATGTTATCTTTGATCTTCTGTCTTACTTTGGGCAGAACGATACGGTATTTCAAGCCGGATGCATGCAGTAACCCTCCTTCACCGTACTCTGCTGCACTTCTCTCCAGTATTGGTTTAAGGTATTTCCCTTTAAGCTTTAGGATAATCGCATAGTTACCAAACTCATCTATCGACTTAAGCATTTCATCAGTAATATCGCCTTTGGGATAGATCTTTTTGCCCCTGAAGGCCCCTGCATTATTGAGGACGATATCGACATTAAACTTTTTTCTCATCAGGTCATTAACAAGGTTTGCTGCAGTCGATTCACCTTTACGTACAGCATCTGAACCAAGGTTCCATGCTTTCTTTGTTTTGCCAAGTACAATGGCTTTAGGGAATTTTGATACATACGCTTCAACTCTTTTTGCTACCTCTTTGTCAGCAGGATACGCCGCAGTATTCACCGGTATCATCATCATGCTCATCTCTTTATGCAGGACCTTCAGTTCATCATCCAGCGGTATATCGACCTTAACGATCTGTGTCCCCTGCTCACCACCATTGACAATGGATGTCTTACCTACATGCCCCATCTTTTTGACATAGTGATGCGAGTGTCCTCCAAAAATCAGGTCTATACCTTTGACCTGTTTTGCCAATGCTACATCAGCTTTATAGCCGATATGAGAGATCAGTACGATCACATGTACACCTTTATCTTTAAGCAGTTTGACCATTTGTTTGGCAGTCGTAACATTGTCAGAGAGGAACTTGACCTTTTTTTCACTGGTTACCATCAGAAGGTTCTCTGTCATCAACGAGAAAAATCCTACACGAACCCCGTCTATCTCTCGAATGACATAGGGTTCACACTTCTCTTTGAGTTTGGAGTCTGAAACATTTAAGTCACTGCATATCGTAGTGAACGAAGCTTCATCCAAGGCATCGGCAAGTGTATCACTGCCTTTATCAAACTCATGGTTCCCCAACGCATAAAGTTCATACCCCGCATCTGACATCAAAGAGAAGATCGCTTTTCCTTTATAGACATGAAAGAACCTGTTCATCAAATCGTCACCCGCTGAAACAATTACAGCGCTTGGATTTTTCGCTTTGAGACTCTTAAGTGCTGTAGCGATATGGGCGATCCCGCCCATCTCTACTTCCTCTTTTTCCCCATCTTTATTGAGATCGAACTTCTGCACAAAAGGAGTCATGATTCCCTGAAGATCCGCTGTTCCCATAATACTGATCGTCTTAGCCTCTACGATGATCACTGATGCAAATACAAAACTCAAAACAGATGCTATCTTAATATGTTTTTTCATTTCTTATCCTATAATTGAACTTATATCGTCCATCTATCTCTGAGCAGACCTACCACATACCATTTACCCTGATACACTTCAAGTATTACTACCAAACCTAAATAATCATACTCTTT
>DQSX01000044.1 GCA_015663065.1 Sulfurovum sp. | reverse complement strand
TCCACTTCTTCTTTGGGGAAGCGATGGTCAGAGAACAAACAAGGAAGTTTACAGTTTTGGACAAGGAGTAAAACAAAAACCCCGAACCATCGTCCGAAAGAGTTTCTCTCTTTCTTATACACAGTATACACTCCTTCCACTAACCATTGTAAAATAGAGTGTTAACCAGTGACTAACTGAGTCACTTTTCTACTATTTTTCCTTCAAGTGTCTTCAGGAATGCTACAACATCACCTATCTGCTCTTTCGTAAACTCATCTCCTACCTGATACTTGCTCATAATGCGTACAGCCTCTTCAAGAGTATCAACCGACCCATTATGAAAATAGGGAGCAGTTTTGGTAATGTTGCGCAAGATCGGTACACGGAACATCAATCTATTGTCCTTACCGAGAAATCCCCCTTTATTCACAAAAGGAAAAGGGCTCTCTTTCAACCGAATATCAGGTTCGAACCATAAACCCATATAATCAGAAAGGTAACGTCTTAAAGGAAACCGCTGTATACTTTGTCCCCCTACACTCATACCGGTATGACATCCACTGCACCCTTTGGTAATGAAAAGAGCCATCCCCCGTTTTGCTTTATCTGAAATAGCTGTATCTTTTCCTTCCAGAAATCTATCGTAGGCACCACGCGTCAATAGTGTCCGCTCATATGCCCCGATAACTTTACGTACATTCTTGAAAGTGATATCTTCTGTACCAAACACCATTCTGAATTTCTCTTTTAAAGCAGTGTCAGCATTAAGTCGTTCTTCTACTTCTTTGGGAGTCATATTCATCTCAAAAGGAGCCTGCATAGGACCGCCTGCCTGTGCTTCAACATCTTTGGCACGTCCATCCCAAAATTGTGCTTTGGCAAGCGCTGCATTAAGCACAGTAGGAGAGTTTAAATGGAAAGGGTTGGCTCTCCCGTGAAATCCGATTGCTGTAGGGACATTATCATCTCCTCCCTCCTGTAACATGTGACAGCTCGCACAGCTAATGGTTTTATCTTTAGAAAGACGAATATCGGAGAAAAGCTTTTCTCCTAATGCAATCTTCTCGTTACTGAGCGGATTTTCAGGGTTGTCTGTCACTTTAAATACTCCTGCATAGGTTTTTGGTACAGGTATAAGGTTATGTTTCAGGGCTGCTTCCCTTAACTCTTTCTCTGTAAAAGCGACTGTACTTTTCGAACGCAGAAACTGCAATGATATAATGATTATGACAACCAGAAGTGTTATTATCAGAGGGTGGATCAACTTTTTCATAAGCCTTTCCTTGTCTTTTGTGTTACCCAAGTATATATAAATATAACAAGATAAGCAATACCCTCTCTTTTAGTCTAAATAGGAGTAAATTTGTCCTATTATTGATCTGTATCAAGAATTCCCCATGCATATTCCGATATATTTCGTCAAAGACTAATTAAGAGTAATTTAGTCTGAATTAAACACTTTAAAGGAATTTGCCATGAAACAAATCACGATCCTGCTATCCCTCTTGTTGGGAACAGAACTTCTTGCCGATATAGAAAAAGGGAAAGCTGCATATACTGCGAACTGTGCTATTTGCCATACAGTCAATGGAGGAAGAGCAATGGGACCTGACTTCAATATTGTCTCTTATACAAGAACAAAAGAAGAGATACAACAGTATGCAGAGAACCCCTCCTCTTTATACAGAAAATTCGGATACAGTGCCAATGCTATGCCTACACTTCCCCTTAACGAAGATGATCTCAGTGATATAGCTGAGTATATCAGTTCACTGCAGCCTTTTAAAAAATGGATGGTAAAGAAAAAAATATAGACAGATGAAGCTGTATCCGGTTCATCTCTGATTATCTCCTCCAAACCACTTTCAGGTCAGAAGAGAGCAGTGATTGGTCAAAAGAGCTTTGTTCCGGCTTGACCTTTCCTATTGTATGCTCTGAAAAAACAAACGGTTGCAGATAATAGGTACCGGTATAGCCTCGTTTTACAAGATCTCTGATAATACGGTTGATCTCTTCCACGCCTAAGAGATCATTATGCACCGTTGTTCTTACCTCAAAAGGGAATGCCTGACTGATAAGGAAGTTCAATGTTTTTGAGAAACGGTCAAAATGTTTATCTTTTGTAACAGTGTAATATCTCTCTTTGGGTGCTTTGTAATCAAGAGCGATATAGTCAACCAGATTCTCTTCAACCAGTCTGCGGATCATTTCCGGGTTTAGACCGTTGGTATCCAGTTTAATCTTGAATTTTAACTGCCTGATCTTTTTACAGAATGCCGGCAGATCCTCATAGAGTGTGGCTTCTCCTCCGGAAAGAACAACCGCTTCAAGAAGGCCTGTTCTGCTCTCTAAGAATGCTATTGCTTCCTCCTCGCTTCTCTCTCCTTCTCCAAAGACAATATCCCGGTTGTAGCAATAGACACAGCGCATATTGCACCGGGCAAACCAGAAAATGGCTGCCAGATGGTCAGGATAATCCAGAAGCGTGAAGGGAGTAATATCATACAGAGGCTTATGCTGCATTGGTCTGTGATGCCTTTTCAAGAAAGAACTTTCTCTCCCTGTGCTCACCTTTTTTACCTGTATTGAAACTCTCAACCGGTCTGTGGTAACCCATTACTCTTGTATACACTATACATTTTGTTCGCTCTGCTTTATATTTTTCAAGCGCTTTATTTTGATTCATCTTTTCTCCTTTTTTATGAAATATGTCTCTGTGAAGAGAAGCAAAGCATCTCTTCAACTACCTGCAGAAAATGCCTTTTCTGCCTCCTGACTATAAGGCTTATACATGCAAATCTCTAAATGATTTCCCGTAAAAGCTCCCTCTTTGATTCAGTTTTGCATTATCCGCAAGATTGCTCTGAATACCGTAAGCTTGTCTCAATCATTTTCAGGACGAACTCTTCACCCATACCCTTTTGTCTGTTCCGGTAATTTTCATAGGCAGCCAAAAAAGCTACAAGAATCATTGCCGTACACTCTTCACAATTGTCTTTTGCTGCCATTTCCTCCAACGATGCCTGTGTCATCAGAAAAGCTTCCTCCAACAAAATCCCTTTGATCTCTTCTGTAAATATTGAAGCGAAAAATGCAATCGTGGGACAACCGTTGAACTCATACCCGACGTTATCTATCTCTTCACTCTCATTTACCAGAACATACATGTCCACCTGCCCGTAATTGTCCGGATTCCTGCCTATTCCTCTGGCATTGTACTCTTTCAGTGCCCAGAGGTTCTTTGGGTCATGATAATGCTCATTCAGCACTTTTGTCTGTTCGCTGTTTACATTGTAGCCATGTGCTTTAAGATCTTCTTCAGTTATCATTATTCTCCTTTAAAAAAATATTGACACACATTTGTGCATTATCTACCAACACATCTATCTCTTCTTTACTGGCATTGTCTATATGAATACCGCAAATGACAAGCAGGTCACTTCCTATTGTATCATAAATGAGGTTCGCCATTTTTTCTGAAACAAGATAGTCTTTATGTCCGTTTTTGCTTAAGGTTTGCATATGACCCCTCTCCTCTATCAGTGTTGCCGAGCCTATATGTGCTTCTTCACCGCCTGTAATGACAATCAACCTGTCATTCCCTATCCTGTAAGCATTCAATATTACACTATATCGACCTTCACCTGCACGGATCATCAACTTGCCTTTTGCAGGATCTCTGCATCACATTTGGGGCAGTATTCATACTCACCCGAGAGATAACCATGCTTTTCACAGATGGAAAATGTCGGTGTCAGAGTGATATAGGGAAGCCTAAAGTTGCTGATGACATTTTTCACCAGTTTTCTGGCTGCTTCCGGAGAGCTTAGCTTCTCTCTCATATAGAGGTGCATGACTGTTCCTCCTGTATACTTGCACTGCAGATCATCCTGCAGCATCAATGCTTCAAACGGATCATCGGTGTAAAAGACAGGGATCTGAGAGGAGTTGGTATAGTAGTTGTTCTCACTGGTCCCTGCCTGAATGATATCCGGATACCTCTTGATATCTTCTCTGGCAAAACGGTACGTAGTTCCCTCTGCAGGGGTTGCTTCCAGGTTATAGAGGTTTCCTGAACGCTCCTGGAAATCTTTGAGCTGATCCCGCATGAAATCCAGGATCCTCAGTGCCATCTCTTTTCCAAATGCATCTGTGATCGTATGCCTATCATTGGTGAAGTTCCGTATCATCTCATTCATCCCGTTGACACCGATAGTAGAGAAGTGGTTGTTAAACCCGGGCAGATACCTTGCCGTATAGGGGTAAAGTCCCCTGTCATACATCTCCTGAATGAAGATCCTTTTCTTCTCAAGTGTCGAGTAGGCATACTCCATGAGTTTGCCAAGCTTTGCAACAAGTTTCTCCTCATCACCGGCATAGAGATATCCAAGTCGTGCCATATTGATCGTCACCACACCGATACTCCCCGTCATTTCGGCACTCCCGAACAGACCTCCGCCTCTTTTAAGAAGTTCGCGAAGGTCCAGCTGCAGCCTGCAGCACATACTTCTGACATGCCCGGGCTTATAAGCCTCCTCATTAGGCACAAGTGCTCCGTTTTCATCTCTTGCATACTGACTGCCTATAAAGTTCTGAAAATAGGAAGATCCTATCTTGGCGGTATTTTCAAAAAGGATATCGGTATTTTCACCATACCAGTCAAACTCTTCGGTGATATTTACCGTAGGAATGGGAAAAGTAAACGGCTGTCCGTTCCTGTCACCTTCGGTCATCACTTCATAGAAGGCTCTGTTGATAAGATTCATTTCAGGCTGAAAGTGTCTGTAGGTCATACTCTCCAAAGAGTGAATATCCGCATCTCTGCGCTTTGCTTCCTCCCACAACACTGCATCATCCAGGCCAGAGAACAGATGCTTCTGCTCTCTTGTGGGTATCTGATCTTTCAGGTCTGAAGGAACTGTCCAGTCAATGGTAATATTGGTAAAAGGACTCTGTCCCCATCTGGCCGGAACATTGAGATTGTACACAAAGCTTCTGATCGCTTTTTTGATCTCCGAGAATGAGAGCCTGTCTTTGAACACATAGGGTGCCAGATAGGTATCGAATGAGGAGAATGCCTGTGCTCCGGCCCATTCACTCTGTAAAATCCCCAGAAAGTTCGCCATCTGCCCCAGAGCCTCTCTGAAATGGTTGGGCGCTCTGCTCTCAACTCTGCCTCTGACTCCGTTAAAGCCCTCATCCAAAAGGACACGAAGACTCCACCCTGCACAATATCCGGTAAGGCAGTCCAGATCATGGATATGGTAGTCTCCGTCTCTGTGTGCATATCCCTCCTCTTTGGAGTAGATCGCATCCAGCCAGAAGTTGGCAATCACCTTGCCTGCCGTATTATTGACAAGTCCGGCATTGGAGTAACCTGTATTGGAGTTGGCATTGATCCTCCAGTCTGCTTTGTCTATATACTCTTTCACCGTCTGTGTTGAGTTGATATAGGTGGTATCTTCATTCAGACCCAGTATCTGCTCCCTCTGGATCTTGTGCAGGTGACGATAGAGCATAAAGGATTTCATCACTTCAAAATGCTGATGCTCATAGAGCACTTTCTCTATCAGGTCCTGGATCTCTTCGACACTGATCTCCTCTTTGTCTCTTATCATCTCCATCAGTTCTTTAAAGACACTTTTATCATACTCTTTTGCTTCGCTCATAAATGCTTTTTTGATAGCATCTTCAATCTTGAAGGGTACGAACCGCTGAGAACTCCCGTCTCTTTTTATAATTGTTTTTATCATTGTTGCAGCTCCATATTCAATTCTCAGTATTATAATGGAAACGAGGGGAGAATGGTTTGACAAGTGTCAATAAATTAAAAAAGATTCTTTTCAAACCATTGATCTTATTATCTATTGATTTAAATCAATAAATTTATTCAACTATTATGCTATATGCTTTGCCATCTCTACCAGTCTTTTTGCATAACCATGCTCATTATCCTGCCAGGCAGAGATCCTTAGAAGATTGTCTCCAACCACAGTAGTAAAAGGGAGATTCACTATAGCACTGTAAGGACTTTGCACATAATCTTCAGAGAAGCCTGGAGCATCCGTTGTATCCAGGATGTCTGCATAGGAGCTTTTTATCTCCTGTTTGAGTATCTGGTTCAGCTCTTCCACATTTGTTTTTTTATTAACCTGCATATGTAGTTCATAGAGTGTGGTGCTGGGAATGGGAACCCGAATACTTTTGGCATACAGTCTACCTTTGAGATGCGGGAAGAAATAGCCGGTTGCTTCAGCAGCACTGCTCATAAGAGGGATGATATTCTGGGTAGCAGAACGGGTCCGGCGGATATCCCTGGAGTAATGTTTGTTGTCAAGAATATTCTGATACACCGTATAGCTGTGATACATACTCATCATAGCGGTATCTATTCCAAAATATCTATCTATGATCTTAAAGAGCGGTACAATGGCATTGGCAGAACAGCTTGAGTTGGAGATGATCTCTTCATCAGCATAATCACTATGATTGACACCATAGATAAAAGTTGGCATACTGTCTGTTGGCGGTGCAGAGACGATCACTCTCTTTGCTCCGTATTTGATAAGAGGCAGATTGGACTTCTGTGTCAGGAATATACCGCTGCATTGCAGTACCACATCCACATCCAGTGGTCCAAGATCCATATTTTGGGGATCAGGTTCACAGAAGAGTGCTACACGATGCCCATCAATCATCAAACACCCTTCTGTTAATATAATACTCTTTTCAAGGCGCGGATATACAGAATCATATTTCAAAAGATATGCCATCTGTTCACAAGAGTAAAGATCGTTGACCCCTACAAGTTCAAAACACTCATCCTCAAGTATAATCCGTGCTGCACACCTCCCGATCCTTCCAAATCCATTAATAAAAACCCGTATTTTCCCTGAGACCATTATGCCCTTATCCATCTTATTTTGACTATTTTTAATTTTTAAAAGTATAGTCAAAAATAGATTTTTTGCACTTGATACCTATCAAAACTTGACATTTATCAACAGATTGATGAAAGTAAAAAGATAAAATAGGAACCACTATACAAAAGGAGTGAAAGATGGATGTCAAACACTACTATAACCCTGATGGAGAAGAGATACTAGATGAAAAGATTTTTGGCGGATCTCCTACCGGATTTGTAGACTTTAACCGCTCCAGATACCGTTGGGACAGCAATATATACGATCTGATGAATGCCAATACATGGTTCCCAAGCGAGGTAAATACCTCAACAGAAAAGAAAAACTTCGAAATGCTCACAGACAATGAACAGGCGATCTATAAAATGACCTTTGCACAACTAAGTTTTAATGACTCTGCACAGGAGGAGTACCTTAGTGATTTCAGACGCCTGGCGAACAACCGCCTTGTCAAATCCGTACTCTCCTTACAGATCATGCAGGAGGTCAACCACTCCAAAAGCTATGCCGTTCTGCTCGATGCTTGTGGGAACGCAGAAGAGGTCTTCAACCTCTATAAGCATGATGCAGCACTCAACCGCAAAAACCAGCAGGTAGCTGAACAGTTCGCCAGATATATCGATGGAGGTTCTGCCGACAAAATGCTACTCAGTGCCATGGCAAGCGTAAATCTTGAAGGGATATACTTTTTGCTTGGGTTCTCTTATATTTATCTTCTAGGAGACAAAGTTCCAGGTGCAAGAGATATGATAAAATTCATTGCAAGAGATGAACTCAATACACACCTGCCGCTCTTTGCCAACATTTTCAAGACCATACAAAAAGAGAACAAGATTCAAGCCTCTACCATGGATATGGCCTATACAATGATAGAAGATGCCGTTAAAATAGAACTGGAGTACGGGAAATACCTTCTTGATCGTTATCCGATCATGGGAACAACACCGGAACTGATGGAACAGACAGTCTACAATTATGCCAATGACCGTCTCAAAAAAATAGGTCTTAACCCCATCTTTGAAGAGAGTACGACAACTTACCTGCAGAAACTGGTCACAAAGCATCTGGAGATGAATGAGGTCAAGAGTAACTTCTTTGAGAGTAATGTCTCCAACTATGCCAAATCAAGTATTGATCTGGACGATTTTTAGTGATGACACCTGAAGCATTTCTCCCTTATCTAAAATGTGTCGGTACCGGTCCAAAACGTAACCGTGACCTGAGTAAAGAGGAGATGAAAGTCGTCATACGCGCCTTCTTGAAACAGGAAGTCGTACCTGAGCAGATGGCAGCCTTTATTCTTGGGTGGAGAGTCAAAGGAGAAAGTATCGATGAGTTCGCC
>DQSX01000247.1 GCA_015663065.1 Sulfurovum sp. | reverse complement strand
TATGGAAGAGTGAGCCGTTTTGGTTTGGCTTCGTATGCTTCAAGTCTTGACCAAATTGGACCGATCACTCAAAATGTGGAAGATGCGGCTATTTTATATGATGCCATTAAAGGACATGATGATAAAGACTCCACATCAGCAGATTTTGAAATAGAAGATATTGCAAACAATATGGATAGCGAGAGAAAACTGACCATTGCCGTGATCGACAACTATATTTCAGAGGCAGATGAGGATATTCGATCTGCTTACGCTGATACGGTAAAAGCATTGGAAGCAGCAGGACATACCATTGTGCATAAAAATATGCAAAATACAAAGTATGATATTGCAACCTACTACATTTTGGCAACAGCAGAAGCGGCAACGAACCTTGCACGTTTTGACGGGGTACGTTACGGAACAAGAGCAGAGTCTAAAAACACAGAAGAACTCTTCTATAACACAAGAAGCGAAGGTTTTGGAACAGAAGTAAAAAGACGTATCTTGCTTGGTAACTTTGTACTCTCTTCAGGATATTATGATGCCTATTACGTCAAAGCACAAAAAGTAAGACACCTCATAAGAGATGAGTTCAATGCTATTTTTGAAGAGGCAGACCTTATCTTGTCCCCTGTCGCACCATCAGTTGCCCCAAAGATAGGTGCTTCTGAAGATCCGCTTGAAATGTATAAGTCAGATATGTACACTATTGCTATTAATCTGGCAGGACTTCCGGCTATTTCACTTCCTGTGGCTAAAAATGCTGAAGGGTTGCCTGTAGGATTGCAACTCATTGCAAAAGCATTTAATGAAAAAACACTTTTTGACGGTGCTCTGAGCATGGAAAAAGCTGTAAACTATACGAAATAATTGATAGAAAAGGAAAATAAATATGAATATTAAAAAAAGAGCATTAACATTTGAAGATGTACTATTGGTACCGCAACACTCGTCTGTTCTACCAAAAGAAGTAAGCATCACAACACAGCTGACCAAAAGAGTTTCTCTCAATATTCCTATTGTCTCTGCTGCGATGGATACAGTGACTGAGTATAAAGCGGCTATTGCTATGGCAAGACTCGGTGGTATCGGTGTGATCCATAAAAATATGGACATAGAAACACAGGCATCTCAAGTCACAAAAGTAAAAAAATCAACTTCAGGTGTGATCATTGATCCTATATTCATCGGCCCTGATGCACTTGTCTCCGAAGCAGATGCGCTTATGGCCGAATACCATATTTCCGGTGTGCCTGTAGTGGATGCAGAACAAACTCTCATTGGGATCATCACCAACCGTGACATGCGTTTTATTTCAGATATGTCATTGAAAGTATCTGAAGTGATGACTGCTTCCCCGCTGGTAACAGGGAAAGAGGGGACAACCCTTGAAGAAGCGGCTAAAGAGATGCAAAAATACAAGATAGAGAAACTTCCTATTGTGAATGATGCCGGCAAATTGATGGGACTGATCACCATCAAAGATATTGAGAAAAAAGAGAAGCATCCCAATGCCAACAAAGATGAACATGGACGTTTAAGAGTTGCTGCTGCTATTGGTGTAGGTCAACTTGATCGTGCCAGAGCATTGGTTGAAGCAGGTGTTGATGTTATTGTACTTGACTCTGCGCATGGACATTCTCAAGGCATCCTGGATACGGTAAAACGTATTAAAAAAGAGCTTGATGTTGATGTGATCGCAGGAAATATTGCAACGGGTGTTGCAGCACAGGCACTTATTGATGCGGGTGCGGATGGTGTGAAAGTAGGTATCGGACCTGGGTCTATCTGTACGACACGTATCGTGGCAGGTGTGGGTGTGCCTCAAATCTCTGCTATTGACGAAGTGGCACTGGTCGCCAACAAAGCAGGTGTACCGGTCATCGCTGATGGTGGTATCAAATACTCCGGTGATGTGGCCAAAGCATTGGCTGTGGGCGGTTCTTGTGTAATGTTGGGTTCAGCACTGGCAGGTACGTATGAAGCACCGGGTGAAATGATCCTTTTTAACGGTAGACAGTTTAAAGAGTATAGAGGTATGGGAAGCATCGGTGCCATGACCAAAGGAAGTACCGACCGTTATTTCCAGGAGGGAACAGCAGCAGATAAACTGGTTCCTGAAGGAATTGAAGGACGTGTACCCTACAGAGGCAAGATTGCAGATGTGGTACATCAGATGATCGGTGGACTTCGTTCATCAATGGGCTACTGTGGTTCAGAGTCTATTAAAATGTTCTGGGAAAAAGCAGAATTTGTTGAAATTACATCTGCCGGGCTGAAAGAGTCTCATGTGCATGATGTCACTATTACCAAAGAGTCTCCAAACTATCACAGCTAATCGCTGTTTGCCTCTTATTCTCATCTTAGTGATGAGAATAGAGACGTATACTGAAAATCTACACAAACTTCAAGCACTCACAAGCTATAATTAACATAATATTTTTACTTAAGGAATAGTAATGCACGAACAAACACTGGCGATCCATGCAGGATACGATAAAGATGCTATGGGAACTATGGCAGTACCTATTTACCAAACCACAGCGTATGAGTTTAGAGACACGGAACACGCAGCCAACCTTTTTGCACTCAAAGAGCTTGGAAACATTTATACACGTCTGATGAACCCTACTACAGATGTGTTTGAAAAACGTTTTGCTGCACTTGAAGGCGGCGTCGCCGCCATAGGTACTGCTTCGGGAATGGCTGCGATCTTCTATGCCATCGCCAATGTGGCTGAAGCCGGAGACAACATCATTGTCGCCAAGCAAGTCTATGGTGGAACAACAACATTGACAGGGCATACGTTGAAGCGTTTTGGTATTGAGACACGTTATTTCAATGTGAACAACCCCTCGGAGATCGAAGCATTGGCAGATGATAAAACAAAGATCATTCTCTTTGAAAGTATCACCAACCCAAGCATTGATGTAGCAGATTTTGATGCTATTGTAAGCATTGCCAAAAAATACAACATTATGACCTGTGTAGACAATACTGTGGCTACACCGATCTTGTGTAAACCATTTGAACATGGTGTAGACATAGTTGTGCACTCTACCAGTAAATATACCACAGGGCAGGGTTTGGCTCTGGGTGGTATATTGGTAGAACGTCATGACCTTGCAGAGATGGTCAAAGGCAATGAGAGATACAGCCATTTTAATGAACCCGACGAGTCTTACCATGGTCTGGTTTACTCTGACCTGCCATTACCACTCTTTACATTGAGAGTGAGACTGGCACTCATGCGTGATCTGGGTGCTACCCCGGCACCATTTAATTCATGGTTGAATATACAGGGGCTGGAGACTTTAGCTCTGCGTATGAAGCAGCACTCCTCTTCTGCACTGGCTATTGCAGCGTTTCTTGATGCGCACCCAAAAGTATCTAAAGTGAACTACCCCGGACTGAAGTCTGATGCAAACAATGTCAATGCACAAAAGTATCTTAAAGGCGGATTTAGCGGACTTCTCTCTTTTGAAGTTTCGGACAAAGAGACGGCACAGAAGATCGCTGATGCGACAGAGATCTTTTCAGTAGTGGTGAACATCGGTGACTCCAAGTCGATCATCACACACCCTGCAAGCACTACGCATCAGCAGCTCTCTACACAAGAACTCATAGATGCAGGTGTACCTGGCGGGTTGGTAAGATTGTCTGTGGGACTTGAAGATACGCAGGATCTTATTGATGATTTGAGCAAGGCTCTTGGATAAGCTGTAGGGTGTTGTGAGGATACAACACCCTACAAGCCCAAATACGATAAAATACTACAAATTAAATCTAACGACAAAAGCAGTTCATGAAAATCGAAACTAAAATCGCACACTTCTCATCACCATTGTATCTTGAGTCCGGGCGTATTTTAGAGCCTTATGAGATAGCTTATGAGACCTATGGTGAACTCAATGCAGACAAGTCCAATGTGATATTGATCTGTCATGCACTTTCTGGTTCACATCATGCTGCAGGCACTTATGAAGGTGAGAGAAAAGCAGGTTGGTGGGACGGACTGATAGGAGATGGAAAAACCATAGATACAAGTAGATACTTTGTTATCTGTACCAATGTGATCTCTTCGTGTTTCGGCTCTACGGGACCGATGAGCCCGAACTATCCCAGTGAAGACCCTTACAGACTGAAATTCCCGGTTGTGACCATCAAAGATATGACCAGAGCACAGATGCAGCTGCTCTCTTCTTTGGGAATTTATCATCTCAGGGCGATTGTCGGTGGTTCTATGGGTGGTATGCAGGCACTGCAGTTTGCAGTGGATTATCCTAACCTTGCAGATGACATTATTTCACTGGCAGCGACCTATGCGACCAGACCCTGGACCATAGGGTTTAACAAAGTAGCTGTTGAGGCCATACGCAGAGACCCAAGGTTCAAACATGGAAATTACAGCAAAGGTGATTTTGAAGAAGAGGGTTTGGATGGTTTGGCCATTGGACGTATTGCCGGACATATCTCTTACCTCTCTCCTGACTCAATGGATGAGAAGTTTGGCCGTAACTATGTCAACAATGACGGATTGTTTGAACTTTTCGGACGTTATGAAGTTGAACGTTATATGGAGTACAATACCAATAACTTCTCTCGTATCTTTGACCCGCTCTCTTACCTTTACATTGTCAAAGCGATAAACACCTTTAATCTAAGCCGTGGATATGACTCTTTGCATGATGCCATTTCACGCATCAAAGCCTCTGTACATCTGATCTCATTCTCTTCTGATTATCTCTTTTTCCCTTCTGAGATGGAACATATTGCAAAGATGATGGAACGTAACGGACAGAAACATACATATATAGAAGTGGAAAGTACCTACGGGCATGATGCATTTTTAGTCGAACTTGACAAGTTTAAAGATACTATAAAAGAAGTACTGAAAAATTAACACTTTAGGATTATAATGAAAACTGGAACATTTGAAGAAAAGCTTGCACATTCAAAAGAATTACTTGAAAAACTAATGAATCCTGAAATCACACTCGAAGAGTCTGTAAAATTGTATGAAGAGGGACTGAAGAACATTAAAGAGGCTCAGAAACTCATTGAAGATGCAAAAACAAAGATCACAGTGATCGAGCAGTCAAATCAGTATATTGAGGAAACTGTCTAATGGCAAGCAGCAAGCAGTTGGTGGTTGCTGCACTTCAACTGCCTACTTTGGGGATGAATGCAACACGACTTGAATTTTATCTCAAGCAGGCACAAAGCAGGGGTGCGGATATTATACTGCTTGGTGAGTATGTACTGAACCATTTTTTTAAAGAGTTTGCTACCATGGCTCCCAATATGGTCAAGGAGCAGAGTCGTAAACATATTGAACTGCTTAAAAACCTCGCCGTAAAATATGATATTGTATTCATCGCACCGATCATTCTGACCAAAAAAGACGGTTACCATAAAACGATCGCAAAAATCACAGCCAAAAGTGCCTCTTATTATGAACAGCAGATACTGCTTCCCTATGGTCACTGGAATGAAAAGAAATTTTTTGAAAATCCGGTCAAAACATTAAAATCTCCTATGACTTTTACACTGAAAGGTTTCAAGATCATGGTCATGGCAGGGTTTGAGTTGCATTTTGATCCTTTCTGGCAAGAGGTAAGCAGAAAAAAAGTAGATCTAGTGCTCTTGCCAACGGCATCGACATTCGGTTCTCACAACCGCTGGAGAGAGATCATCAAAACAAAAGCTTTTTTACACGGATGTTTCATCTTGCGTGCCAACCGCCTTGGAGAATACGCTGATGATGAGGTCAAATGGAAGTTTTATGGAGATACCATGCTTGTCTCTCCTGAGGGTGAAGTGGAGATGATGTTGGAAGACAAAGAGTCCATGCTTATTGAAGTTATAGAGAAAAATGAGGTACTTGAACACAGAAAAGTTTGGGGTTTTGAAAAAGAGTTAAAGTTGAGAGAGAATTTAGAAAAAGGTGTCCAATAATGACATCAGAAGAATATTTTAATAGACAAATTCAATTATGGGGCGAAACAACACAAAGATCGCTGGAAAATAAAAAAGTAGCCATCATAGGTGCTGGCGGGCTTGGCTGTACACTTGCACTGGCTCTTGGTACTTCTGGCATCGGTGAAATACATATGGTGGATTTTGATATCGTATCAAATCACAATATTCACAGGCAAATCGCCTTTACACTTGAAGATGAGGGGAAGAACAAAGCCAAAGCTGTGGTTTCACTTCTGAAAAGTAAAAACCCTTTTCTCAAAGCGATCGCTTTTGATATGAACTTTGATGATTTTATGGAAATGGGAAACACTTATGATCTCATTTTGGATGCCACAGACAATCTTCCTGTAAGAGGAGAGATTGACAAGTATGCCAAGCAGAACAATACACCCTGGATCTATGCCTCTGTAGAAGAGTTCAACGGGCAGGTCTGTTTTTTTAATGAAGCAAATTTCCAAGTCTTTAATATCTCTGACCATAAGCCCGGAGGCATTGCAGCGCCCATCGTGATGCATATTGGTTCTCTTCAGGCCAATTTGGCACTGCGTTATCTTGCCGGACTGTCTGTTATAAAAGATAAACTTTATTATCTCTATTTTTCAGATGAGGGTGAATTGATCACGCAAAAATTTGGTATGCCAAAAGCATAAAAGTGCTAGAATAATAAAAAACTGGAGAAATAACATGAAATTAAAAATAGTACTCTTTTCTGTCGCTGTACTGCTCTTTTCCGGATGTACACAGGAGACACAAAACTCTCTTAGCCGATCTTTACAGAATTGGACAGGTACCAATGGGGTCCTGGATGTGTATGCCGGCGATAAACTGGTACATAAGTTTATTAAAATAGACAAACTCTCTACAGCATTCGGATCAAATGATGAGCATATGCGACCATATCGTTACGGTTACGGGATTGATGACATCAATATGAATGGTGAAGTAGATCTCGGGGAAAAGAAAGTCTATTTTGAATTTTCCGATTACTCTACCTCATATATTTTCTATGAGAGAAATATAAAAATAAATAAATAATACGCAGCAGAAGGAAAAAGATGAAATTTATAGCAACCAATGAAGCACCCCAGGCAATTGGACCTTATTCACAGGCTGTAGAAGCAAATGGTCTTATCTATACTTCCGGACAGATCGCTTTAATGCCTGATGGTACTATGGAGATAAACGATATAGAGCATCAGACCAAGCAGGTGATGAAAAATCTCTATTATGTACTTCAGGAAGCGGGTGCAGAATTTACAGATGTGATCAAGACAACGATCTATCTTGCAGATATGAATGACTTTGAAAAGGTCAATGAAATTTATGCCCATTATTTTGGAGATCATAAACCAGCAAGAAGTACAATTGCAGTAAAAACACTGCCGAAAAATGCACTGGTAGAAATAGAATGTATTGCAATAGCAAATAACTATGTAGATTTTGGTTGATTTTTAACTATTTAAAAAAGTATTAAATATT
Source organism: Sulfurovum sp. (assembly GCA_015663065.1). GTDB lineage: Bacteria > Campylobacterota > Campylobacteria > Campylobacterales > Sulfurovaceae > Sulfurovum. The sequence goes on along the minus strand of DQSX01000247.1, from coordinate 134 downwards.
GTTTGGGTATAATCACGAACTTTTTTAAAATACAATAGATAGTAAAGGGTTTGCAATGTACGCAATCATTAAAGCAAGTGGTCAACAATTCAAAGTTCAAGAGGGTGATATCATCTGTTTTGATAAGATGAATC
>DQSX01000215.1 GCA_015663065.1 Sulfurovum sp. | reverse complement strand
TGTAGGCTTTGGCAACGATGTTGAAACTTGGATCGCATAAGACGTATTTGACAGTGGTGGAACCGATGTCTATGCCTAGTGCGTATGTTTCTTTTTTGATTACTTTTGTCATGATGCCTTGATCTTTTTTTAAATTTTAGATTTCTTTTATAGTCGTTTAAACTTATTTTGGCATTAAATACTGCCTTGCAGGTGCAAATAACTATTTACTATTTATTGTTCGTTGCTTAAATGCCCATATGATCCATAATAGACCAATCAGTATGAACGGTATTGACAACATCTGTCCTGTAGTAAACGGTAAGTCCCATTGGTAGTCTGCCTGTCTTGTTTTGGTATATTCCAGTAAAAAGCGTACGATGAACATATAAGTGAGGAATAGCCCCGGAAGGATCTTTGTTGCAAATGTCGGTTGTACTTTTTTGTATACTGTCACTAGAATAAAAAGAAGTATCAAATAAGCAAATGCTTCATAAAGCTGCACGGGATGGCGTGGTATCATGTCTACTCTTGGAAAGATGATTGCCCAGGGTTTATCTGTTGGCAGTCCCAGGATTTCAGAATTGAAAAGATTTCCAAACCTGACAAATGCTGCAGTGAGTGCTCCTGGCATGGCTACTCTTGAGATGAGCCACAGGAAAGATTCATTGTATTTTTTTGCAAAAACATAGAGAGCAAGAAGGACTCCCAAAAGACCACCGTGGCTGGCCAGTCCGCCTTTCCATACTTTCAGTATTTCGAGTGGATGAGAGAGATAAAATTCCGGTTCATACGCAAAACAGTGCATAAGTCTGGCACCGATCACTGCACCGACCATGATGTAAATAAGTAGGTTATCCAATACAGAAGGGTCTCTGCCTTCACGTTTATAAACCCACTGTAGAAGCATCAGCCCAAGAAAAAAAGAGCCTACAAAAAGCAGACCGTACCAACGCAGTTGTATGGAGCCGAATTCAAAGAGGTTGGGGTTAACGTTCCAGACGAAATGTTCCATTAACTGTTGATCTTCTCTTTGATCTCTTTGGCAATGGCTGAGATTTTTGTAATTTTTTGAGAGTCTGTAATGCTATTGTCTAAAAGAACTTTTACAAAAGCAGAACCGACTATGACACCGTCTACACCTTTGGCTTTCTCTTTGGCGGTGTTCTGGTCCACTCCAAAACCGACATAGACAGGGGTATTGGAGTATTGTTTGATATTGTGAATAACAGGTTGAAGGTCTTCACTTTTTCCTGCACCCGTAATGCCTGCATAGGCTACAAGATAAATGAATTTTTTGGCATCTGTCACGATCTCTTTGATACGCTGCTCTGTATCAGTCGGGGCAATGAAATCTATGAGTGAAAGTCCTGCTTCTTCAACCATAGGTTTGTAAGGTCTTGCCTCTTCAAGCGGAAGGTCGGGAATGATGAACCCGTTCACACCTGCTCTTTTTGCTTCAGCAATGAAGTTTTTCATGCCACGGTGATAAAAAGGGTTGAAATATCCCATCCATAATGTATCAATATGCGGAGCGATCTTGGCTGAGGCATCAAAAAGATGTTCCAGTTTAAAGCCGTTTTGCAGGGCCTTGAGGTTTGCAGCTTCAATGACCGGTCCGTCTGCCACAGGATCAGAGAAAGGCATGCCCAACTCCAGTGTATCCACACCTGCTTCACCTAAAGCCAAAGCGGCATCCACGGTAAAGTCTAAAGAGGGAAATCCGGTAGTAATATATGCAACTAAATTTTTCAAACTATACTCTTATATAAATTATTTTCGATATTATATGATAAAATGATTTAAATGCACTGTTATTCAATAATGTAACGGTTTTTACTAGGAAAATAATGAGTATTCATACCCCTAAAATAGATAAAAAAGTAACGTTGTCAACTATTGCCAAAATGAAAGGTGTTGAACCCATCACCATGGTAACAGCTTATGATGCCCTCTTTGCCAAACTTTTTGACGGTGAAGTGGAGATGATCCTCGTTGGAGACAGCCTCAATATGAGTTTTCTGGGTAAAGAAGACACCCTCTCTGCCACGATGGACCAGATGATCTACCATACCCAGGCAGTGTGTAATGGCGCAACCCTGCCAATGGTCGTTCTGGATATGCCTTTTGGTACCTATACTTCTCCAGAAGTGGCTGTTAAAAATGCAACCAGAGCCTATCTGGAAACTGCTGCACAGGCGGTAAAAATAGAAGGCGGTAAAGAGAGAGCACATATTGTTGAAGCGTTAACACAAAACTCCATAGCTGTACTGGGTCACATAGGACTTATGCCACAATTCTTGCGTTCTGACGGCGGTTATAAGATACGTGGGAAAGCGCAGGCAGATATCGATACTTTGGTTGAAGATGCGATTACACTTGAAAAAGCAGGTGTTTTTGCCATTGTGGTCGAAGGAGTCAAGCCTGAAGCAGCTGAAGCCATTACCAAGGCTGTCTCTGTACCGACCATAGGTATTGGGGCGGGAAACAGTACAGACGGTCAGGTACTTGTCTGGTCAGATATGTTTGGCTTTTTTGAAGATTTTAAACCAAAATTTGTCAAACAGTATTGTAACGGTGCCAAAGAGGTGCGTGAAGGTTTGGAACAGTACAGAAATGAAGTCAAAGCACGTCAATTTCCAAGTTCGGAGTACACCTATTAATGGAGAGAATGGTTGAGATAGAACGCTTTGATGATGAAGTCTCTTATGAGGTGACGCTGCGTCCGGATTCCTGGGATGAATACATTGGTCAGGAGAAGATCAAAAAGAATTTAAAGGTTTTCATAGAAGCGAGTAAAAAAAGAGAAGAGGCTTTAGATCATATTCTGTTTTTTGGACCTCCGGGTCTTGGGAAAACTACTATTGCCAATATCATAGCCACACAAATGGGTGCAAACATCAAAACCACTGCCGCCCCGATGATAGAAAAAGCAGGGGACCTTGCAGCGCTGTTAACCAATATAGAAGAGGGTGACATTCTGTTTATTGATGAGATCCACCGTATGTCACCGGCTATTGAAGAGATCTTGTACCCAGCAATGGAAGATTTTCGTCTGGATATCATTATCGGTTCGGGTCCTGCTGCCCAAACAGTGAAGATAGATCTTCCAAGGTTTACACTCATTGGTGCAACGACCAGAGCAGGAATGCTCTCCAACCCGCTTAGAGAGCGTTTTGGTATGCACTTCAGAATGCAGTTCTACACAGAAGAAGAACTCTCAAAAATTGTGACACAGGCAGCACATAAGCTGGAGAAACCGACCCAGGAAGAGGCATCGGCAGAGATTGCAGGAAGAAGCAGGGGAACACCGCGTATTGCCCTGCGTTTACTCAAAAGGGTGAGAGACTTCTCTGAGGTTGCCAATGAGAACGAAGTGACACTTGCACGTGCGAAGTACGCTTTGGATGAGCTTGGTGTCAATAATCTGGGATTTGATGAGCAGGATATCCAACTGCTTGAACTGCTTGTTTCAGCAAAAAACAAACCCATGGGTCTAAGTACTATAGGGGCTGCTTTGAGTGAAGATGAAGGTACCATTGAAG
>DQSX01000138.1 GCA_015663065.1 Sulfurovum sp. | reverse complement strand
GACTTGAAGACGAGTCAGTTTGGCTTACCATAGAGCAAATGTCTGAACTGTTTCAGAAAAGTCGTTCTACTATTAATGAGCATATGCTAAATATTTATAAAGAAGGTGAGCTAGAAAAAGAGCCAAGTTTGAGAAAAATCGGAATTTCCGATTTTTCTACCAAACCTACTAACTTCTATAACCTTGATGTTATTATATCTGTAGGCTACAGAGTCAAATCCCTACAAGGCACAAAATTCCGCCAGTGGGCAACGACACGACTCAAAGAATACATAGTAAAAGGTTTTACTATGAATGATGAGATGCTCAAAGAGGCAGGTGGCGGTAACTACTTTGAAGAGTTACTTGCCCGCATACGAGATATACGAAGCAGTGAAAAGGTATTTTGGCGAAAGGTGCTGGATATCTATGCAACGAGTATAGACTATGACCCAAAAGCTGAAGAGTCCTTGACATTTTTCAAGACAATACAAAATAAAATGCACTGGGCAGTACATGGTAACACCGCAGCCGAGATAGTTTATCAAAGAGTAGATAGCACTAAACCCCATATGGGGCTGACAAAATTTTAAGGGTGCAAAGCCAACCAGGCAAGAGGCACAAATAGCAAAAAATTATCTTAGTGAAGATGAGTTAAATGTCCTAAACAGGATGGTAACAGCCTACATAGAGGTGGCAGAGATACAAGCCATGAACCAAGAAGCTATGCATATGAAAGAGTGGATTGTCAGACTTGATGATTTCTTAAAAATGACAGGAAAAAATATTTTAAATCATTTAGGGAAGATCAGTCATGATGCAGCAGTTAAAAAAGCTGATGATGAATATTTAACATATAAAGAAAAAACAAAAAACGAACTCTCAAAAGTAGAAGAAGATTTTATGAAGCAGATAGATGCTATAGTTAAAATGTTAAAAAATAGTAAATAAAGAAGAGAGATGAACATCGAACCACTTACGCCAACAGCAGTTAAACCCTACAACAAACTCTTGAAAAAGATCGTTAATAAACCTGCACTTGCACTCTTTTTTGAAGTTGGAATAGGGCTGATAGAAATTGAGCCGGATGAGCACCTCATAAACAGAATCGTTCAAGAACTTGCCGACAGAAAAAATATGGATATAAATGACCTTAACCTCTATCTAAGACAGATAAACGAGTTTTACAATGCCTCGATCGCCTCTTATGAACTCGTGGATACGCAAGATCCTGTTGAGACAGACCTTGCTAAGCTGGAGAAGATCGTCCATGCTCTTATGCAGCTGGAGTCTGTGGAGAAAAATCGAGAGATTATGATCACCATGTGTGACAGAGCCATTGAAAGCATAGCAAAAGAGTATGGTTTTTTTGAAGAGCTTTACTCCTTTGTAGTTTATGATGATTTAGCGAGCCATATTGAATCAGTATTTGGTGAAATGAAAGGACTCTATACAGGTTTTTTCTCTTTAATGGATATCTTGCAAATGTTGAAAAAAGGTGCAACAGAAGATGAGTTTTATGAATTTTCCATGTTGATGACCATTGTTTTAGCAAGTTATAATGAAGTACGGAAACATAGGTATGAATTGATGCAGCAAGAGGAGGAAGGGAGTTCTCTTGAATATCTGGTAAAACCATACATGAAAACTAAAGTGGCAACACTCTTTAGCTTAAGTGTGAAATTGATAGATCAAGATGACTTTTCCTATAGAACACTGGGACTTAGCAGAAAAAACAAGAAACAATTGCTTGAACTTGGTTCTGATATGGCTCTTTACTATCATGAGTTTGATGAAGATGATGAATGCCCGGAATTTTTTGCTGTGCTTCATGCCTGGAGAGCTTTGAGTGAGTTGGAGATAGTTGAGGCAAAAGCACTGTTTGTTGATCTATTACGGAAACTCTTTGAGGATGAGGATGATCTTGACTGGATGCCCAGACTCTTTAAGAAACTGATAAAGCCTTTTCGAGCTAATATGTTCGATGAAAGTGTGGATTATATTTTAGATGAAAGTGAGCATGAATGGTTCCGTGCAGAGTTTATAAACCTTCTTCAAAGTATGCTGAAAAATGATGAGATAGATAAAATTACCTTAAGCCAAGTATTTGAAAAGTTATTTAAAAAATGTAAAAATCCCATAGTGAATGCCTCTGCCATAGCAGTATGTAAAGATGAAAAACTTACCGAGCACTATCCTCAGATCAAAAAACTTTATGAAAAAAAATGGGTAGATAAGGCACTCGATGGAGACCTTGAAGATGTTGAACTGGCATTTGAAATGCGAAGCGAAAGAAGCACAAAACGTGATTTGGGGCTTAATGATATTTTAGAGGAGAGTTTTAAGATAGACAGAATAGTACATGCACCAATAAGTGTAGAAGAGAAGATAGGTCGAAATGATCCATGCCCATGTGGCAGTGGAGAAAAATATAAAAAATGTTGTTTGAAAAAGGGATGATAAATTTAAACAGTATATTAAGTGTAGAAAATTTAAGTCTGACTATAGGTAAAGAAAAACTGTTAAAAAATATCAATTTTAAGATCAAACAGGGTGAGATATTTGCACTGGTGGGTGAGTCAGGTTCTGGTAAATCACTTACTTCATTGGCGATCATGAGGCTACTCCCTGATGTGATCTCTGTCTCTTCTGGGGATATTAAACTAAAAGGGAAGTCGCTATTTTCTTTGCCTGAGTATAAAATGCAAAAGATACGTGGTAAGCAGATCGCTATGATCTTTCAAGAGCCGATGTCTGCTTTAAATCCTGTTATGACCGTAGGTGAGCAGGTAGCAGAGGTGATTAAGCTACACTTGGGGTTAAAGAAAGATGATGTTAAAAAGAAGGTTATTTCACTTTTTGAAGAAGTAGCATTGAAAGATCCGGAACAGCGATACAGCTGGTACCCGCATCAACTCTCAGGTGGGCAGAAACAAAGAGTGATGATAGCCATGGCACTTGCCTGTGAACCTGAACTTCTCATAGCAGATGAGCCGACAACTGCACTGGATGTTACCATACAGGCACAAGTTTTAGAACTGCTCATGAAGATAAGAGATGAGAGGAATCTTTCTATACTTTTCATTACCCATGACATGGCGGTGGTCTCAAAGATGGCAGACAGGGTAGCAGTGATGAAAGATGGGAAGATAGTGGAGGAAGCAGCATGTGAAGTATTTTTCTCAAGTCCAAAACATCCTTATACGCAATCTTTGCTTAGAGATGCTATACATGCAAAAGATAGCAGAAAAAATGGAGCTGCGGATACAAAACTGCTTCGCGTGGAAGACCTTAAAGTCTATTTCCCCATTAAAAAAGGACTCTTTCAGCGAACAGTAGGGTATGTAAAAGCTGTAGATGATGTCACACTCTCCATCACAAAAGGTAAAACATTGGCACTGGTGGGAGAGTCAGGCTCGGGGAAAAGTACCATAGGAAAAGCCATACTCTCTTTGGTAGAGAGAACAGAAGGAAAAGTATTTTTTGAAGAGCAAGATCTTTCTTTGTTGGGTCAGGATGCACTAAAGGTCTACAGACGTAAGATACAAGTGGTTTTTCAGGATCCTTTTTCTGCCCTGAATCCGCGTATGACCATCGGAGATATTATTCGTGAAGGGATGACAAGCTTGGATATCGGTCCTCGGGGAAGAGAGGGGCAGAACAGATATATTCGTGAACTTTTGCAAAAAGTAGATCTGGAAGCAGCCCATATTGACCGCTACCCCCATGAATTTTCAGGAGGACAGCGACAGCGCATAGGTATAGCAAGAGCTCTGGCGGTCAAGCCCGAACTTATCATTTGTGATGAGCCAACCTCTGCACTGGATGTTTCAGTGCGTGCACAGGTACTTACACTGCTTAAGAAGCTTCAGGATGAAAATGACCTCTCTTACCTTTTTATTACACATGACCTTTCTATTATCTCTTTGGTGGCAGATGATGTGGCAGTGATGAAAGAGGGGAAGATCGTGGAGCAGGGATCGGTGAAAGAGGTGATGTTCGATCCACAACATGAATATACTAAAAAGTTGTTAGAATCTGCACCGAAATTACCAAAATCACTTAGCTAAAGAAAAACAATGAAAAAAATAATACTCTTTGACCTTGACGGTACACTGATAGACTCAACAGAAGCCATACTTGAAAGTTTTGCAGTGGCATTTAAGACATTTGGACAGGCAGTGCCGGAAGCCAAACGTATAGAAGCGGAGATCGGACATCCTCTGGATGTGATGTTCCCGACTCTGGGTGTGGCAAAAGAAGAGGTAGATGCATATGTGCAGGCCTACAAAATGCACTATCGCAAGATATCCTGTGCAAAAACTGTGTTGTTGCCAGAAGCAAGAGAAGCTGTAGCGTTGGCATCTAAACATGCTATACTGGGAGTTGTGACCACCAAAACGGCAAAGTATTCCGTAGAACTGCTTGAACATATGGGCCTCATGCCATATTTTGCTGTACTTATAGGCAGGGAAGATGTGACGCATCCCAAACCTGACCCCGAACCCATATATAAAGCATTGGCAAAGTTACCAAGTGATGCAAGTTGTGTTTGGATGGTCGGAGATACCTGTATGGATATGCTCGCAGCAAAATCGGCACATATCGCTGGAGTAGGTGTTAGCTGTGGCTATGCAAGCCCTGAAAAACTAAGAGAATGTACTGATAATCTCTATCATAATGCCCTGTCAGCGGTACAATACATAGCAAAGCTATAGCAGCAGGTTGAAAATATTATTATTTCAACATCCTTTAAGAGTGTGGACATTACAATAGGAAAAATATTACTATATTTCATTAGGAGAAATCATGATAGAAGTTAGATGGCACTCGCGTGCTGGGCAAGGTGCTGTATCTGGTGCCAAAGGTCTTGGCGACGTTGTTGCGACAACAGGTAAAGAGGTACAAGCGTTCGCTCTATACGGTTCTGCAAAAAGAGGTGCTGCACTAAGAGCATACAACAGAATTTCAGATGAGCAGATCTTTAACCATGCAAAATTTATGCACCCGGACTTTGTTCTGGTCATCGACCCTGCACTGGCATTTACTGACAATATTGAAGTAAATGAAAAAGATGAAACAAAATACATCATTACTACACACCTTTCAAAAGAAGAGTTGATCGCTGGTATTCCTGCCCTTGCAGGGAAAGAAGACAGAGTTTATGTAGTTGACTGTATTGAGATATCATTAAGTACGATCGGTAGATCTATGCCAAATGCACCTATGCTTGGTGCATTTGTTAAGATTTCCGGTATGTTTGAATTGGATTATTTCCTTGAGAACATGAAAAGAGTTCTTGCTAAGTTCCCTCAAAAAATTATTGATGCGAACATGGAAGCGATCACCAGAGCATACAATGAAGTTAAGTAGAGAGGAAATAGAATGCAAGATTTAAAATTAAAAGCAAATGAAAACCGAGGACTTCACCAACTTGAAGCTGGATTTGATCTGCTTGGTTGGGATGAAGTAACACAAGGTTCTGTACTTCCTTCATTTGAAGGTGATGCTACGGGTATTGCAGGTTTAAAAGCCGAAGAGAGAGATTATTCTCACCATAACTCATACACAGCAACAGTTGCTTCGTGGAGAGTAAAAAAACCTGTATTTAACATTGATGTCTGTATTGACTGTCAGAACTGTTGGGTATGGTGTCCGGATTCGTCTATCTTGTCAAGAGACAAACAGATGCTCGGAATTGACTATGACCACTGTAAGGGGTGTGAAGTATGTGTGGAAGTATGTCCTACAAACCCAAAATCACTTTTAATGTTTAGCGAACAAGAGGACTTGGAGACGGCATTGTCTCAATGGCCTGAGAAAAAGAAAAAAGAAAAGAAGTAAGGATTACTATGGCAGTAAAATATGATTTAAATGAAAGAGAAGTGTGGGATGGTAACTTTGCTGCATCTCAGGCACTAAGACAAGCTCAGGTAGATGTTGTTGTTGCATATCCTATTACACCATCAACACCTATTGTGGAAAACTACGGTTCATATGTAGCCAACGGTTACATTGACGGTGAGTTCGTTATGGTTGAGTCTGAGCATGCTGCAATGTCAGGTTGTATCGGTGCCTCTGCATCGGGTGGACGTGTATCTACAGCTACATCATCACAAGGTTTTGCATTGATGGCTGAGGTACTTTACCAGGCATCCGGTATGAGACTTCCTATTGTGCTTAACGTGGTAAACAGAGCATTGGCTTCTCCGCTTAACGTACGTGGTGACCATGCCGATATGTACCTCGGGCGTGACTCAGGCTGGATCCAAATGGGTGCATTTAATGCTCAGGAAGCGTATGACTTGGCACTATGTGCATTTAAGATCGCTGAAAACCATGATGTAAGACTACCAGTTATGGTTCACCAGGATGGGTTTATTACTTCACATACAGCACAAAATGTCTACCCGTTGACAGACGAAGCAGCATACAACTTCGTAGGTGATATTGTACCTGTGGATGATATGCTTGACTTCTCAAGACCGGTAACATATGGTGCACAAACTGAAGAAGACTGGCACTTTGAACATAAAGCAAAACAGCACAAAGCATTGATGGATTCACGTCCGATCATTGATGAAGTCTATGCTGAGTTTGAAAAACTTACAGGTAGAAAATACAATAGAGTGGAATCTTACGATATGGAAGATGCAGAAGTGGTCATCGTAGGTCTTGGTACTACAGTTGAAACTGCAAGAGTAGCAGCAAAAGAACTGAGAGAAGAAAAGGGCATCAAAGCAGGTGTTGTTGCTATCAGATGTTTCAGACCTTTCCCTTTTGATCAGGTAAGAGATGCACTTGAAGGTGCAAAAGCTGTTGCCGTCACTGACAGATCATCTCCAGGTGGAGCAATGGGTGCATTCTATAACGAAGTAGCTGCAGCATTGTACACAACAGAGAGCAGACCACTGGTGACCAACTTCATTTACGGACTTGGTGGACGTGACTTCTCTATTGAAGAGGCAAAAAGAATATTTATAGAGCAGAAAGCACACGCTGATGCAGGACATATTACAACAGATATCCAACAGTTCTCAGGACTTAGAGGTCCTCACCTTGGATACTTTCAGACAAAGAGAGGTTAAATAGATGGCAATTACATCAATCAAAAACTTAAAAGAATTTTCAACGAACAACGACAGATTTGAGGGCGCACATACTCTCTGTCCTGGTTGTGCGCACTCTATGATCGTTAGAGAGCTTATGAACTGTACGGATGACAATCTTGTTATCTCTGCCAATACAGGGTGTCTTGAAGTATCAACAGCGGTTTATCCGTTTACTTCATGGGATACTTCATGGATCCATATTGGTTTTGAAAATGCTGCAACAGCGGTTACAGGTTCAGAAGTGATGCACAAAGTAAGAAAGAAAAAAGGTACACTCAAAGACAATGATGCGCCGGTTAAATTTGTTGCTTTCGGTGGTGACGGTTCTACATTTGACATCGGTTTCCAATGGCTTTCAGGAGCAATGGAAAGAGGTCATGACTTTACATACATTTGTCTAGACAACGAAAACTACGCAAACACAGGAGGACAGAGATCTTCTGCAACACCTATTGGAGCAACGACATCTACTGCACAGGCAGGGACACACTCTTATGGTAAGAAAGAGAAGAAAAAAGATATCGTTTCCATTATGGCGGCACACGGTTCTCCCTATGTGGCACAACTCTCTCCAAACAAATGGAAAATGATGGCAAAAGGTTTCCAAAAAGCACTTGAGACTGAAGGTCCATGTTTCATAAACACGGTTTCTCCTTGTTGTACAGAGTGGAAATTTGATCCAAAAGATACCATTGCTATTACAGACCTGGCAACAGATTCACTGATATTCCCAATGTATGAGATCATTGACGGGCATGAGCTTAACATTCTTTACAGACCAAAGAATATCTTGAAAGTTGAAGATTATCTTGGTGCGCAAGGGCGTTACAAGCATTTGTTCAAACCTGAGTATAAACATATTATTGAGAAGATCCAATCTGATATTGATGCAGATTGGGCAAGGCTGCAACGCCGTGAAGAAGCCCGCGTATAAAAGCTCAGCTTCGGCACATCTTTTACTTTGACTGCAGAAGTTTTTCTGCAGTCACCTGCGAATGTAGGCTCCTTTGAAAAACTTCCTTGCAAAGCAAAATCTGTACCAAACCTGAGCTTTTCTATTATTTCAAGATTAAATCTCATCTGTTACTTTTCTCATAAAATCACATTTTTCCCTAAACTATTCACTATTCACTATTCACTATTTACTTTTTCCGTTATAATTTGGAAAATTATTAAAGGAAAACCCTATGCCACTATTAGACAGTTTTACCGTAGATCATACAAAGATGATCGCACCGGCAGTGAGAGTCGCCAAAAAGATGCAAACCCCCTGCGGAGATGACATTACTGTGTTTGATCTTCGTTTTGTAGTACCCAATAAAGAGATCTTATCTGAAAAAGGGATACATACCTTTGAGCACCTTTTTGCAGGCTTTATGAGAGATCACTTGAACTCTAAAAAAGTGGAGATCATAGACATTTCGCCAATGGGATGCCGTACAGGTTTCTATATGTCTCTGCTTGGTACCCCAAAAGAGAAAAAAGTAGCCAAAGCCTGGAAAAAGTCTATGAAAGATGTTTTGAAAGTGAAAAAACAAAATGATATCCCGGAACTCAATGAATTTCAGTGTGGAACCTACAAGATGCATTCACTCAAAGAGGCAAAAGAGATAGCACAGACAGTGCTTGACAGAGGTATCGGAGTGATGAGTAATGAAAAGTTGAAACTTTCTAAAAAAATCCTAAAAGGTTTGTAGTATGTATATTTTAATTCCGGTTGAGAGCGAGAAAGGGCTTGAGAGTAAGATCACAACACTCGCAGAGATGAAAACATGGGCACTGGTCGATTTTGATGAGGGTAAAGCAAAAAGTGTCAGCTTCAATGAAGAGAGAACACAGTTCGATGCGGAGTGGATAGATTTTGCTGTATTTTCCAATAAATTTGAAAACTATTTTGACTTTATGAATGAGGGTATCATGTGTCTGGCCATACGGCAGGAAGAGACTGTAGAAGAGGTAGTTTCCGCCTTTGCCTTTAAAGAGTTGGATGAAGTTGGGATGTAGCTTCGACAGGCTCAGCTACCGAAACGACACCTTTTAGGGATAGTTCCGTTGGCTGAGCTTGTCGAAATCATGTGGCCAGTCAATTAAATATGTACAATAAAAACATAAGAGCTGAAAAAAGTGTAGTCCTCTGTGAAGATGGCAGCAATACGCTCTACTCCAAAGAGTTTGATGAACCATATCACTCCACCAAAGACGGTGCTTTGCATGAGTCTTTGGAAAAACATGTTAAGCCAGCTTTGACATTGACAAAGCATAAAAAACAACTCACCATTTTAGATATCTGTTTTGGTTTGGGCTACAACACGTTTGCTACACTCTACTACATAAAAAAACATAAGCTCCCTACAACAGTACAGATACTCTCTCCCGAGTTTGATGAAGGACTTGTTCGTTCACTTAATACTTTTGAATACCCTCATGAATTTAACGCTATTAAAGAGATTATCAAGGCTATAAGTAGAAATCTTAGATATGAAGATGATCAGTTTAAAATAGAAATTTTACTTGGGGATGCCCGAAAAAGTATTCCTCAGATCAAAGAGAAAATAGATGTGGTCTATCAGGATGCTTTTTCTCCTGCGCACAATCCTTTGTTATGGACCAAGGAATATTTTTCAGATATCAGAGCCATTTGTAAAGAGGACGCTCTGCTTACAACTTACTCAACAGCAGCAGCCATACGTTTGGGACTCTATGAAAACGGATTTTATATTTTTGTACACAGAGCAGCATTGATGCGTTACTCTACAGTGGCTTCTTTAAAGATGTTGGAAAATATGGAATATATTGATATGGAGTTAAAAAAAGTAAGAAACCCTACTGCCCAGAGTATGAAAGACGAAGAGTATCAGTAAGACATCTGCATACTATCAACTTCATCCCAACTCATACTTTTTTTAGAATAGCGATGTGCCAAAATATGGTCAATATATCTTGCAAACACATCCGTCTCAATGTTGAGTTTTGTACCCACTTTATAGTTTTTCATCAGTGTCTCTTTTAGCGTATGGGGAATGATGGTTAGTCTAAAAGTGTCTGCACCTACGTCATTGACTGTTAAAGAGATACCGTCGATAGTGATGGACCCTTTGGGAATAATGTGCGCAATATATTTTTTCTCCACAGAAATGATGAAATCTGTGGCATTTTCTCTTGGCGTGATCTGTGAGACAGTTCCTACACAATCCACATGCCCTTGCACAATATGCCCTTCAAAACGGTCATTCATCATCATGGCCGGTTCCATATGTACCTGACCGGATATCTTACTCTCATCAATGATCGAACGGGTTTCATCTGCCAGTTCCAGATCAAAGCCGTCGGCATTCACTTTAATAACGGTAAGACAGACACCGTTTATGGCAATGGAGTCTCCAAGTTTTGCTTGGTATTTGGACTGAATGGTTAGGATGTTGTTTTTATAACTTTTAACAGTGGCGATTTCACGGATTAAACCTGTAAACATAGACTCTCTTTTTTTGGATATAATTCGATTATTATAGCAAAATATATATATATTTTCTCGTTCCCACGGAGACCGTGGGAACGAGGTTGAAGGTTTTTTTATGAATTACGATGTCATAGTCATCGGTGGTGGACATGCAGGTATAGAGGCCTCTCTGGCCTCTGCACGTATGGGTGTCAAAACACTGATGATCACAATTTTAGCAGAGCAGATAGGAGCATCTTCCTGTAACCCTGCCATCGGTGGACTGGCAAAAGGTCACCTGGTAAGAGAAGTGGATGCACTGGGTGGTGAGATGGGTCTGTGTACCGATAAAACCGGGATTCAGTTCCGTACACTCAATGCTTCCAAAGGACCGGCAGTACGAGGAAGCAGAGCACAGATAGATATGGATGCCTACCGTATCTACATGCGCAATAAGGTACTCAATACTGAAAATCTGGATGTCAAACAGGAGATCGCTGACGGTCTCATAGTAGAAGAGGGTGAAGTCAAAGGGGTGACCACGCAGCTTGGAAACAGATATATGGCGTCAAAGGTCATTATTACTGCAGGGACATTTCTTAACGGGCTCATTCATATTGGAGACAAAAAGCAGGTTGCCGGCAGACAGGGTGAATTTGCTTCCGTAGAGCTGGCAGAGTATCTTAAAAGCCTTGGCTTGACCATTGGCCGTCTTAAAACAGGTACCTGTGCAAGGATCGATGCGAAATCTGTCAATACAGAGATCATGGAGGTGCAGCCCGGAGATACTCCGCCATTGCCTTTTTCGTTTAGAACAGACAAAGAGACATTTAATCCCAAGCAGTTACCCTGTTATGTAACTTATACCAATGAAACAACCCATGAGATCATCGAGAGTAACTTTTACAGAGCGCCGATGTTCTCAGGTCAGATCGAAGGGGTAGGACCGCGTTACTGCCCAAGCATTGAAGACAAGATCAGTCGCTTCAGAGACAGACCCAGACACCAGATCTTTGTGGAACCGCAAACGCTGGATGAGACAGAGTATTACATTAACGGTATGAGTACCTCTTTACCGATCGATGTGCAGCTGGAGATGGTGCGTTCTGTAGAAGGGATGGAAAATGCAAAGATCGTTCGTTACGGGTATGCCATTGAGTATGATTATATTCAACCCACAGATTTGAAGCATACACTGGAGACAAAAAAGATCAAAGGACTCTACACTGCAGGCCAGATCAACGGAACAACCGGCTATGAAGAGGCTGCGGCAC
The DNA here is from genome assembly GCA_015663065.1 of Sulfurovum sp. Taxonomy (GTDB): domain Bacteria; phylum Campylobacterota; class Campylobacteria; order Campylobacterales; family Sulfurovaceae; genus Sulfurovum. The sequence continues at coordinate 3,490 of DQSX01000138.1, read as the reverse complement.
AGGGACTCATGGCTGGGATCAATGCGACCTTGTCTCTGCAGGGGAAAGAGCCTTTTGTTCTCAGACGCGATGAAGCGTATATTGGGGTGCTGATTGATGACCTGGTGACCAAAGGTACCAAAGAGCCTTACCGTATGTTCACTTCGCGTGCAGAGTACAGACTGCTTTTAAGAGAAGACAATGCAGATATGAGACTTTCACAGTATGGAAAAGAACTTGGACTTTTAGATAGTGACTATACGGAACAGTTTGAAGCTAAAAAGAGAAATTTGGATGAGGCATTGGATTATCTTAGGGTAAACCATGTTACACCTACAAAAGAGTTTTTAGCTAAATTAGAGTCTATCGGTGCCGTGACGATCAATGCCAAAACTGCATGGATCGATGTCATAGGACGCGGTGATTTTAACAGAGAAAAACTCACAACGCTTTTGCCTGATTTTGACAGTTATGACGATGAAGTGATGGCGCAGATACTGATAGAAGCAAAATACAGCCGTTATATAGAAAAACAGCAGTTGCAGATATTGAAAATGGATGATATGCTGAAAATAAAAATACCTCAGAACTTTGTCTATGAGAGTATTTCGGGTTTGAGCAATGAGATTATTGAAAAACTGGCAGAGGCGACACCACCCACACTTTTTGCTGCCTCACAAATATCGGGAGTGACCCCGGCGGCACTGGAGATCATACATGTGCATATTAAAATGCGCCAAAAAGAAAACAGTAGTAAAGGAAAAAATTAATGTTATTTTATTATGCATATTCAGGACATAAAAATGGACTTGAAAGAGTAAGACGGGGTGCTGCGTTAATGAATGCATTGCATGCGAAGGGCAAAGAAGCTGTACTTCTGGTCAATGATTTTCGTGCCGGTTTGGCAGCCAAAGAGCTTGGGGTAAAAGAGTATGTCACCGTAGAGTCGGTACAGGACATAGATGCAATCGCACAGACCGGTGACAGTATTATTATTGACTCACTTGAAGATGATCACGGTCGTCTGGTCAAGTACTGTTCAGACTTTAAACAAGTGTGGCGTTTTGCACACAGTTTGGATGACCATTCCATACATGGAGAGACACTGCTTAGAGCCGAATGTAAAGAGGAAGCATCCGTGGATGCACTGATCGTAGACAAAACATACTTTGATGTACAGGAAAAAGAGGAGCGTGTCCTCTTTTTCCTAGGAGATTCAGACTATGACAAAGTGATCTTGAACCATGCATCATTTTTTAAATCATTCGATATGGAATTGCTTCTTGGTAATTACTTTTTTGTCAAATATGAAGATGATCTTGCAAAACTTTTTTCTCAACTGCATGAACCCGAAGAGTACGAAACATTGATCCAAAGCAGTACAACGGTAGTTACTTCTTCTTCCCAAACAGCGCTTGAAGCATGTATTACCGGTGCAAAAGTGGTCTATATTGATTTTTTTGAAGAGACTATTTACCCAACCGCATTGCTTCATACCTTTGGCATTGAAAGTGTTAAGGGTTTTAATGTCGAAGCGCTGCAAAAACTGCTGAGCAAACCTGCCGATAAGGATGTTACAGAGTGTCAGGAGAAGTTGGCAGCAATCAGTGAAAAGTTAGTGCAGCATATTTCATAAGGTGTAGTAAAATCACGGATTATTATATTTATAATGCTTCTATATGGTAACAAATAGGGTATGCAGCGTATTCAATTTAATATAAGTCAATTCTTTTTAACTTGAAATATACTATACTATATGACATTAAATTTATTAAAAGGAAGGAATTAGTATGGCTAAAAATACTGAAGGTCGTAGAGACTTTATGGGTATGGCTCTGGGTGGTTTTACCGCACTAGGGGGAATTGGTGCACTATATGCAATGAAACGCTCTTGGGATCCATTGCCAAGTGTAAAAGCAGCGGGGTTTACAACCGTTGACTTGAGTGCAGCACAACCAAATGTGTTGAATGTAGAAAAATGGAGGGGTAAACCTATCTTTGTTTTGAAAAAAACAGCAGACATGAAAGCAGATGACAGAGATGTTGTTGTCGGTTCTGACAGATTCCATGTCTCTATCGGTCTCTGTACACACCTTGGATGTATCCCATCATATGTAGCAGATGAGCATAAGTTTAAATGTGCCTGTCACGGGGGAGAGTTTGATGCAAGTGGACACCAGATCTTTGGACCACCACCAAGCCCACTTGAAATTCCCCCATTTAAAATAGACGGCACAAAGATTGTACTTGGCGAAGCGGGACCTGAGTATAAAAAAATGCTAGATGCCGGTCTAACGGTATAAGGGGGACAGCATGGCAAAATTTGAAAAAGCAAAAAACCTTAATGAGTGGATGGACCAGCGTTTAGCGGTCAATACTTTGAAAAAAGTAATGAACACTGAATACTGGATCCCTAAAAATATTAACTTCTTATGGGCAATGGGTATGGTACTCGCAGCTACATTCGGAATTCTTGTAGTTTCGGGTATCTTTTTACTTATGTATTACAAGCCAGATACAAACCTGGCATTTGACTCTGTAAACTACACGATCATGTCTGAAGTTGGTTATGGTTGGCTATGGAGACATATTCACGGTGTGGGTGCATCTTTGGTATTCCTGATCATCTACATTCACATGTTCGTAGGTATCTACTATGGTTCATATAAAAAAGGTAGAGAGCTTATCTGGTTATCCGGTATGGGACTTTTTGTTGCATTCTCAGCAGAAGCTTTCTCCGGATATATGCTACCTTGGGGACAGATGTCTTACTGGGCAGGTATGGTTATTACCAACCTATTCTCAGGCGGTTCTTTGGAAGCGTATGGTCTTGTTGAATGGATCAGAGGAGACTATGTACCGGGTGATGCCTTCCTTACAAGATTCTTTATGTTGCACGTATTCCTGATCCCGTTGGCGATCATTGGTCTTATTGTACTTCACTTTGGTACATTGAGAATCCCACACGTGAACAACCAGGATGGTGAAGAGATAGATTTTGAAGAAGCAGCAGAGCTTTACAAAGCAGGAAAAGTAAAAGAGTCGAAAGTAATTCCTTTCTCTCCAGTATTCTTGTCTAAAGATGTCTTTGTAATGGGTGTGTACTTTATCTTGTTCTTCTACTTGGTATTCTACCACTTTAACTTTGCAATGGATCCAGTGAACTTTGACCCGGCAGACGGACTTAAAACACCGGCACACATTTACCCTGAGTGGTATTTCCTGTGGTCGTATGAGGTCCTTAGACCATTCTCTAAAGACTTAGGTTTGATCGCATTTGCTATAGCACAGGTTATTTTCCTTGCACTTCCGTTCCTTGACAGAAGCCCGAATGTTGCTCCTGCAAGCAGAAGAGGATTGTTCAAGTACTGGTTCTGGGCAATGCTGATCGATATGATCATCTTGACATTTATGGGTAAATTGCCACCGACAGATGCATTGTTTGCCAACATTGGATTGTTCGCAGCTGTTCTTTTCTTTTTATTATGGATAGCATTACCGTTCATCACAT
>DQSX01000167.1 GCA_015663065.1 Sulfurovum sp. | reverse complement strand
TTGTGCTGAGCTTGTCGAAGCATTACAGGAGTGTCCTCTTTTTCATTTCTCCCCGATCTGATTTTCCTTGTTTTTCGGGCGCTTCGTTTTTAAAACCAATCAATTTATCCTAAGTATTGACAAAATAGTACAATTACTGTATAAACAGCTATAAAGCATCGCTTACGTTGAAGTTTTACTATGATTTTGTTATAATCATATATATTAGACATCTTTTAGAGAGATGTAATTTAAGGAAAAGAATTGATACCTTTTACAGACGAAGAGTTGGAACCAGCAGTGAAAGATGTAATAGAAAAGGTAAAACCTTCTATTAAGCTTGATGGCGGAGATATAGAGTTAATAGCAATTAAAGATGGTGTTGTGTATGTGCAGCTGCAAGGTGCCTGTGTAGGATGTGGATCTGCAGGTACGACCATTAAGTTTGGTGTTGAGAGACAAATCCAGACCTTGATACACCCTGAGATAAAAGTCATGTCTGTACCACATGGCTGGGAAGATAAATTGGATCAATTAGGTTAATATGGGTAAAGTAAGTCAAGATTTATTATTGAAAAGAGCAGAGGGTGAATTCCTGAATGGAGATTACCACAATGCTTTAAGATCGTATGGTCTCATTTTGAAAGATCATCCTACACTGGATGAAGCAAAGATCGGAGTTTATTTAAGTGATCTTGGTATTGAAAGTGAAGAAGAGGCTCAGGCGCTTTTTGATTATTATCAGATCATCAAAAGCGAGAAAGAGAATGCCTTGGATATTATAGATGGGCTGATAGACTCTCTGGATACTTCCAAACAGTATATTAAAGAACTTTTGCTCAACCCTGTAGAAGAGCAGCTTGAATATGGTGATGGTATACGATACAGTGACTTTTTACTTCTTGTGGAGAGCAGAGGAAGTTTTAAAAAAGCATTTGAAGATATTATGTTCTCTACAAAAGTGGTGATCACTCAAAAAGATGAATTTATTGACTTTGTTACACAACTTTCAAATGAAGGTTTTGATGAGATGGCACTTAATTACCTTGATGCTACAACAAGTCTCTTTGGTGACGATCAGGATGTCTTGGCTCTATACAATGTGGTTAAAGGTGCAAAAGAGTGAAATTGGATTTTAATGAAAAAGGGTATGCATTCATTACGGATGATACCTCTAAACTGGATAAAGATACACTTTTTATAAAAACAGCCCAAAATTCCGCTTATTATGATAAGTTGGAAAATAAACCCGAAACTATAGACTCCAAAGAACTCATCTCGCTTTGGGGATTGGATAAAATGAAAGTAGTGGGCGTTACGGGAACCAATGGTAAAACGACTGTAACCGCTGCTATTTACTCTTTTCTGCTTGATCTTGATGAGAAACCTGCCCTTCAGGGAACAAGAGGTCTCTTTGCTGAAGAGAAGCGAATAGAAGATAAAAGTATGACCACACCTTCGATCTTGGAAACACTGCATAACATGAAGCAGACTTTTGATCTGGGATGTAGTTATTTCATTATGGAAGTAAGTTCACATGCCATAGATCAAAAACGAATAGAAGGACTTGAATTTGCACTGAAGGTGCATACCAATGTGACATCTGATCATTTGGATTATCATGGTACTGTTGAAGAGTATAGACGTGTAAAAAGTCTTTTCTTTGCAGATGAGACGCCAAAACTTTTAAATAAAGATGATATCAAAAGTATCACTTATAATCCTATTGGAGCACAGAGTTACGGGGTTGATGAACCTGCAACCTTCAAAGTGCAGGCTTTTGCTCTGGTGCATGGGATCACTGCAGGGATCAAACATTTACAGACTGAAGCTACTTTTCATTCTCCTATGGTGGGTCTATTCAATATCTTTAACCTTATGGCAGCGATCGGCTCTGTACAAATGTTAACGCAGAGACCCATAGAAGAGATCTGTGAAGTGGTTGAGAACTTTGCCGGAGTTTCAGGACGTATGGAAGTGGTCTCTCGTGACCCTCTTATTATAGTAGACTTTGCGCATACGGATGACGGTATGTTTCAGGTGCTCAACTCCATCAAAGACAGAGAGATTTCTGTGGTCTTTGGTGCAGGTGGGAACCGTGACAAAGGAAAACGTCCCAAAATGGGTGCGGTTGCCGGAAAATTTGCAAAAAAGATCTATGTAACGTCTGACAACCCGCGTGATGAAGTACCGGAGATGATACTAGAAGATATTCTTATGGGTCTGCATGGGAAAGATCATGTGACTGCTACTCCGGACAGACGGCTTGCCATTAAGATGGCACTGGATGATCTTGAAGGGGATGAAGTACTGCTTATTTTGGGAAAGGGTGATGAGGATTATCAGGAGATCAAGGGTATGAAACACCATTTTGATGACAGGGAAGTTGTTAGAGAACTCTTGGCTCAGAAATAATCTTTCCTTTAGCGTATCTGCACAATCTCCTTCCCTGCTTTGCGTGGGAATGCATATTTCAATTTAATTTCTTTGTTTAACTCTAATTGCTTATGACATCTTCATATCAAACTTTTCTCCGGTCTTTTGTGTCTTTTTGTAAAGCAGATGGGCATGAACTATCTGGTAGGTCATCCATGAGAAAGATACTATTGTGAGAATACCTGCTATAAATATAAATGCAGGGATAAATACGGCGAGTATAAACGTTGTGATGGTTGCTAGGTGAATGTATAGATGCTTTTTAGCTGTTTTTGGGTGGATGACTTCGTGCATCATAGGTGCGGTGAAGTAGCCTTGGGAGTTTAGGTGGAACCATGTGAGGAAGGGGACTATTTTGTAAAACATGGCAAAGACTATACTTAGGGCAAAAGAGGTGAAAAAGATATAGCTTAGAGTATGGATAGTTTGAATGTCTGTAAACTGTGAGATACTCATGAATAGCATACTTAATATCAGTGAACTAAGTCCTAGTCTCCAAAACCATACGGTTGCATCTGCCAATGGTCGTTTTCTCTCTGTCAATCTTTTGAGTGTCAACAGGGCATAGGCTGTTAATGTGACAGCCAGTAACAGGTTGACCCCTAGCGTCACTGCTGGGGTGAATAAGCCTGTTATGGTGGAGATGACAAGTATCGTCAAGATAGACAATGGCAGGCATGTGCTGACAGGTTTAGGGTAGGCCGGTGTAACGTAGAACATTTCAATGACTTGGAATGAGATAGAGATAATAAGAAGAGAGATCCATCCGAAAAGACCAAACGCGTAGTGTGACTCTTTCACATGTGTGTAGTGAGTGCCTGGGAAGATACCTGAGAGTGTGCCTGTCAAGTAGAGTGCCAAAAGGATGACAATACCCAGTGCTAAAAGAGAAAATAGCATCCCTTTGGATGATGCACTGTGATGTGGGATCTTTAGTAAATTTTGAAGCATGACCACTATAATATAGAGAATACTTCCTCCCAGTAGCAATGATGCCAAAAGATAGAGCCATGCATAAGAGAGATTAAATGCAAAAAGAAGGGTAATCACCCCTAAAAGAAAAGGGTATTGCAGAAGATCTGCTTTTTTGACGGGTAAGGGCAGTGTGACGCCTGCTATGACAGGCAACATTTGAAAAAGTGCGGCAAACATAAAAGAGAGCATAACCCCCAGGGTAAGTGTATGGGTCAGTGTGACTGCTTCCATTGTTGAGGCATCAAAAATTTTGTTTTGAAAAAAAAGTATCAATACACCTGCAAGTATTCCGAAGAGTCCTCCTGAAAAGAAGAAACGTAAGACAACTGAAATGGGAGGGGCCTGGTCCAAGGAGAGACCATTTTGGTTAAACATAGTTACTCCTTTGAAGGACTGTCTGTCACTAGGGTATCTAAATCTATCTCTTCTGTTTTACAAATGAGTATATGCCAATCTCCATTGGCATCCTCTTTATTTAAAACCTGAAAATTCTGTTCACTTGCAAGGTCAAGAAGAGGAATGGGGTTTTTACGGTGTATCATGTAAAAATAACTTTCATCATCTAACTCTCGAAGTGCCTTCATGGCTAATTCAAGTGGTTTTGGATGTTCCAAATCTCTTGCGTCCAGTGCTATTTTTTTAATCGTTGACATTGTTTAGATCTCGACTGCTTTCATTTTTTCTAGAGTACTTTCTTTTGTCTCTGCCGGTAATACTCTGTCACACATAGCGTAGAGCATTTGCTCTTCTTTCATGTTGTGCTGTTGCAATAATATCATCATAGACTCACAAAGAGATAAATAGGCATCTTTATCTTTCTCTTCAAGTGCAGCTGCGAGGTTGCCAATGAGACCTTTTACCTGTTCATGTTCATACCGCATCACCTGTGTGGGGCCATCTGTAGAACCTGTTTGTGCTTCAAAAGCGGGGAAAAGTTCCTCTTCTTCTCTTTTAAAGTGTCTCAGTGTATCATTGGCAAAGGTCATGAATTTTTCTTCTGCTTCTGCCCAGTTTTCATCAGCAACTGCCTGCTCTGCTGCTGCGAATTCGGTATCGCAGTCTCTGTGTTCCTGTGTCATAAATTGTGAAATTATCATACGCTACTCCTTTGTGATTGTTATCATATCGTTCCAAAGCTCTTTTGAAAGCAATATCTTCTCTACCCGTGCCTGCCAGAGCCTTCCGAACTCTTTTTTCTCTTCATCACTTGCCAAGCCTTGTATTGCTTTACCCATCAGTGGCTGCATCATCGGGTCAGCACCTATCATGGACGGGTTATAGCTTAGCGTGACGGACTCATTTGTATCAACTCTTGTCAGTTTTACTTCCCCATTCATGGCAATGTTATAGCTAAGAAGGTTGTTTCTTGACATAATACCGTTCAATCCTTTAAACCCGCCAATGCCGCCGGCACCTGCAATAAAAGCAATGACCGTTGCAATGACCCCGGTCACACCCTCTGCTTCTCCTGCTTTCATGGAGACATGGATGTTCCCTCTTTGCGGAAGTGTATCTGTGTAAAGTGCTTCAAGACCCTTGAGCGCCATGAGATATGCCCCAGCAACAGTAGGACAGGAGTGTCCTGCAAGTTTGACACAATCAATGTAATCGATCTGCATTTTCCCTTCTTCAAAAGCACCAAGAAACCTACTTAGAGGGTCTTGAAGTTGGATAGATTGTACGTTGTCAAAGAAAGTAGGATAGTTCATGGTTTTCCCTTTGGATGATTTAACAAATTATAGTAGAATCCCAAAATTGATAGGTTGATACTTATCAAGAGAGGGCGAATAAACTCTTTTTAAGTAAATAGGAGTAAAATACTCTTAATTAAAAAAATCGTAAATAAAAAAGGAATAACTATGATACCAGGTGTACCACAACCAGCGTTCTATATATTTAAATGTCAGCAGTCGGCACCTCCGGGAATGCCAAAACCTTCCTGTGTCAGTCAAAATGACCCAGAATCAGCACAACTTTTTCAACATTTGGCACAATCGCTAATGATGAAAGGGATCATCGGAACTGTTCAGCCTATACAGACAGGTTGTCTGAACCGTTGTCAGCAGGGCCCTGTGATGCTTGTAGAGCCTGGACATACGATGTATGTAGGGTTGACAAAAGAGAAGATAGACAGGATCATTGATGAGCATATCATCGGTGGGAATGTTGTCTCAGAATATGTCATTCCAGATGAGATGTGGGGAGAAGCAGTGCCTCCGTCTCAAATGGCAAGATAAAAAACCCCAATTCTCCCACAATTACAGTATAATATAGAACTATGTGGGATTTTGGTATAATCCCGATACTTTTATAGATAGGAACGATTATGAACATTACCATGCTTTATTCTAAACTACATAGAGCTACTGTAACTGATGCAAATTTGAATTATGTAGGCTCTATTACCATAGACCAGGATCTTATGGACGCGGCCAGTATGCGTGTCGGGCAGAAGATAGACATTGTTAACATCAATAATGGTGAACGTTTTTCTACCTATATTATTTCCGGTGAGAGAGGCAAGGGTGACATTTGTCTCAATGGAGCAGCAGCCAGAAAAGTACATAAAGGTGACAAGATCATCATTATTGCTTACGCAAGTATGAGTGAAGAAGAGGCAGATGCCCATGAGCCGAAAATTGTCATTTTAGAAGATGACAATACTATTGCAGAAGCATTTACGGGTTTGGAGTAGCCGATGTTTGAAGGTCTAGATATGAGTAAAATGTCTGAAATGATCGGACAGATTCAGGAGAAAGCACAAGAGATGCAGGAGCAGGCTAAAAATGTTGAATTTACAGCAAAAGCCGGCGGCGGTCTTGTGGAGATGACTGCAAACGGTGCAGGTGAAGTGACAGATCTAAATATTGATGATTCATTAATGGAAGACAAAGAGTCTTTACAGATCTTATTGATCTCTGCTATGAATGATGTGACAAAGATGATAGAAGACAATAAAAAGTCTCAAGCTATGGGAATGATGGGTGGAATGAACCCTTTTGGCTCATAGTTTAGAAGTTTTTTAAACTTTGCTACTATCTACAAGATAGCTGAACTCTTTTGAAGTTTTCAGTCTGTTGACTGTTCTGGCGGTCAATGAGTGCTTTCCATCTTTTTTGATGATCTCTTTTAGCACTTTACTTAGTTTCATCGATGCTCCTTTTTTAAATTTTAATATCATCTCTTCTTTGAGATGATGCAAGTATATAGAATAGTGATTACCCAATGGTAACAAAGGATAATAAATGAATGAAGTAACCCAAGCCATAGAGAACGATTCTGTAGCAAAAATGAAGTCATTGTTAAAAAATGGTGCAGACCTTACAAAACCTATTCTGATAGGAGAGGAGTATGATCTTGAAGATTACGATGAGATCTCTCCTTTCTTTTATGCCATACGTAAATATGCCTCTATGGAGATGCTTGATCTGATGCTTGAAAACGGCGTGGATCTGCACGAGACTGATTCTGACGGTATCTCTGCCCTGGATATGGCCATTAAATTCAAACGTAAAGATGTGATACAGTTTTGTATAGACAAAGGTTTTGACTTAAATGTAAGCAAACGTAAAAGCGGGATCACTCCCGTGATGCTGGCAGCCTGTTTCCACGACTTGGAGATGATGAAAATGATCCTGGATAACGGTGGAGAGATCAATGCTGTTGATAAGTCAGGTATGTCTCCTAAAGATTATGCCAAAAAGCTTGGTCAGAAAAAAATGATCGAATTTTTAGACGAGCAAGGTGGCATATACTCTAGGTACCCTAACGAATAAATACGCCATCACGGGCTTTTTCGGAGGCCCTTTATCTTCTTATTAAATATTTTCCTCTTTCTTCTTTCTCTAACTCAAAAAATATAACAAATTGGTAACAGCCTATGTTTCCAATTTGTTATAACCTTGTGACAAAATTCGCTTAAACAAAAACACTTTAATGTCTAAAACAAGGAAAAAATATGACGAATTTGACAAAGATCACACTTTCAGCGGTTACGATAGCTTTATTAAGCGGATGTGGAGACACTACGATAAACCAGGCGCCTTCCACTGTAACGATCACCGGAGATACCATAGGTGATACTATCACAACAAGTGCTGCGAATGATTCTGGAGAAGAAGTGGCTGCGGACAGTATTATAAAAGATACCTCTTCTTTAAAGCAGGAAACACTCTCCGGTAACATAGACAAAGACATGACATTGACATCAGACACCGTTTGGACACTTGATGGTCTGGTAGTGGTAGAGTCAGGGGTAACATTGACAATAGAGCCAGGAACGATCGTTGCAGGTTTGGATGGTACAGGGGATGCTACATCGTATATGATCGTTGATAAAAATGCCAAACTGATTGCAGAGGGTACAAAAGAAGATCCGATCATCTTTACCTCTACAAAACGTTTAGCAAATCCAACCTCTGCAGAAGTAGGACAATGGGGTGGACTTACGATCATAGGTAATGCAGGAAATGATCAGGTGCAGCCTTATGAAGTGAATAGTGCATTTACAGCAGGTACTTCAAATCCAAATGACTCTTCGGGAATTTTAAGAAATGTTTATATTCTGAATTCCGGAATTACGATGGAGCAGGACAAAGAGATCAATGGTCTCTCTTTTGTAGGTGTGGGTTCAGGAACGATCGTTGAAAACATTA
>DQSX01000119.1 GCA_015663065.1 Sulfurovum sp. | reverse complement strand
GTTCGAACTCCTCTGTTATATCCGTATAGGCATCCATGATTACCTCATGTTCAGGATATTTTTCTAAAAACCATACATCAAAGCTATCCAGTGAGGAATTTTGGTACAAAGAGTACATTTCATACAGATAAGTTGCAGAAAAAGGGGCAAGTGGCAGGTTCATTCGTTCAAAATTACGCTTTTCATAAATACTTCTAAAAAGTGTTTTCAGTTCTGAAGGCTGTTTGAGTGCCAGATTGGGGTGCAACTCTTTGAGCCAGCGGTAGGAGACGGCATGAAAAGTACCTGACTCGATCTTTGAGACGACTGACTTTGGAAAATAGCGCTGCAGACGGGCTATCATCTCTCCTGCTGCCTTATTCGTAAACGTAAGCAGCAGTATCTTTGAAGGCTCTACTCCGGAGTGTAAAAGATGGGCAATACGCCCTACTATGGTGGAAGTCTTACCTGTACCGGCAGAAGCGATGATGAGATTGTGTCCCATAGCTGCAGTAGCCGCAGAGAGCTGCTCTGCATTGAGCGTACTTAGCGGCAATTAAATATGACCAATAATATAATACGTATTTTTACCATCTACTTTTTGAAGGTCAAGTTTGTATTTATCTGCCCAGTGCTTTACAAGGTCGGTAAAAGCAGAAAGATTGCTCGCATTACTGTCTTCTTCACATTTGATCTTCAAATGATCTTCTGAGTTGGACATAGCAATAAAACCTTTTTCTACTGCAAGTGCATCATTGAAAGATGGTAAATGATGGGAAAACTTGGCAAAATCTTTTGTATTGTCAATAATGTTTTTCATTTGCTGAATGGTCTGTTCATTTCTTGTGTATCCAAGCTGTACCAAAAGTGCTTCTGGGGTGAGATCAAGATGCATTTCTATTCCTATAGTATTAAGTAATTTCAGAAGGCGATTGTAACAGATTATTGTTTAGGTTTAGAAGTAGAAGGAAAACGAGATGTTTCCCTACACATAAATTTACTACTCGCATTTATATATTAAAAAAGTGTGGTTGCAGGTACTTCTACACGTTCGATAAGGTCTTTGTAGTGTTCAACGTTTTGGAATGCTTTTTCATAACGCCAACGAAGAACAAATTCTATGATTTCATTTTTAAGCGTACCATCGAGTGTTTCCGCTTTTCCGAAATATCCCAAAGAGATATTTTTGGCTTTTTTCTTACCATTTTTATCGGGTTCATAAGTGATGGCAATGATCTGAATATATTTCCCTTCACGCACTTGGCCAAAATCTTCTTCTTTCAGTCCGATACCTGACAAGTTCATCGCTTTATAGATAAAGATATTGTCAAAATCAGGGGACTTTTCAAATATTTTTAATTTTTCATAAAGATTTTTCACCCGTACAATATTCTTCTCTCTGACATCATCAGCACTCTCCTTTTTCTTTACAGAAGGCTTACCAGCAACAGGTTTTTTTGTCTCAGCAACTTTTTCCGTGACTGTTTCGACTTGCTCTGTTTTAGCTGGAGTGCTATCATCTTTGACACTCTTTTCTTTTCCTTCCAACTTCTCTTCAAGACGACTGGTAAGTGCTTTGAGTCTATCTAAGCTACTAGACATTAAGGTACCCTTTTTAATACTAAAATTTGGCAACCTGGCGATCTCAATAAAGTGAGACCCATGGCTTTCCGTCCCAGCTTCACAGCAGGTTTGGCGACATATTAGATAATATAGTACAAGATATTTACTAACATTAACTTTAAATTATAGTGAATAATATTAATTTTTCTATTTTTTAATGTGAAAATGTCTTATATATTATACTATTTAATATATTGAAGGCAACTATCCTCTACTTAACCTATGTTTGGATAAAATATTTTCACTACATTGGAAGAGGAATATAATATGGATTATTTACAAATAAACGGTGGGAACAAGTTGCGCGGATCAGTCACGATATCTGGAGCAAAAAATGCTGCTCTGCCTATCATTGCGGCAACGATTCTTAGTGACAAAGAGGTAGCACTTACAAACCTGCCAAATGTTGTAGATATCCGTACCCTACTCAAATTGCTGACTATGCTTGGTGGAGAAGTGGATCATCATGAAACTGTAGCAAAAGTAAATAATGGTTCGATCACTTCGACAAAAGCAGTCTATGAGATCGTATCACAAATGAGAGCTTCTATTTTGGTTTTGGGTCCCCTGCTTACAAGGTTTGGTGAATGTGAAGTGAGTCTTCCCGGCGGATGTGCCATTGGTCAACGTCCTATTGACCTGCACCTTACAGCACTCGAAGCTATGGGTGCCCAGATAGAGATAAAAGGCGGCTATGTCCGTGCTGAAGCACCAAATGGTCTGAAAGGTGCAAAGATCATTTTTGACAAGATCACTGTGGGGGGTACAGAAAACATCGTTATGGCTGCTGCAATGGCAAAAGGAACAACCACTATCCTCAATGCGGCAAAAGAACCGGAGATCGTTCAACTCTGTGAAATGATCGCAGATGCCGGTGTAAAAATAGAAGGTATCGGAACAAGTGAACTTTCTATTGAAGGTACAGATGGAAAACCTCTTGAGTTTAAAGAAGTAGAGATCATTCCAGACCGTATTGAAGCGGGAACCTATCTTTGTGCAGGAGCTATCTCTAACTCAACAATTACACTTGATAAAGTAAATCCGGAACATATCAGATCCTCCATAGATAAACTGGAATCTATGGGCTGTACCTTTGATATAGGTAAAGACAGCGTCACGATCCATCCGGCAGATGAACTTAAACCGGTAAATTTGATCACCATAGAGTACCCTGGTTTTCCTACAGATATGCAGGCACAGTTCATGGCAGTTGCTGCTTTGGCAAAAGGAGAAAGTCTCATAGAAGAGCGTCTCTTTGAGAACCGTTTCATGCATGTGAGTGAACTGAACCGTCTGGGTGCAGATATTTGGCTTAAAGGAAGTACCGCTGCAGTAAAAGGTGTAGATCTATTTTATGCCGCAGATGTCATGGCAACAGACCTAAGGGCTTCTTCAGCACTAGTTCTTGCTGCACTTGTAGCGGAAGGAACTACCAATGTAAGACGTATCTATCACCTTGACCGGGGGTATGACAACCTTGAAGGAAAACTCTCTGCCCTGGGTGCAGATATAGTCAGGAAAAAAGAGGAAGCCTAATTACTCTGTACTCTCCACAGCTTTGGAGACAGAGATATTCTCGCCCAAAGCTGATTTGCTTACAGCTTTCCCTTTTGTCTTCTTCACTCTTCCCTCTCCTATATACACAGGCACAGCAAATGCTCTTGTCCCTTCTCCTTCAATATTTACAAGCAGTTTTATATAATAGACTCCGTCAGAATCTGCAGACATCAATAATTGCAATGGGTATTCATGTTGCTTTTCATTTAGATCATACTGTAAAGTTTGAGAGTACTCTTTTGCAAAAGAGAGACCTTTATCGCTATTGAGTTTTACTTTCATTGTTCCATTTTTAGCAGCGGTACTTAAAACAATATTCACTTCAGAAACTGCACCTGCAGAAACATTCTGTGAAGTATAAGTGATATCTACAGGGGCACCGGGTTTGGCGTATTTTCCTACCGTAGACCCTTTTGTCTCTTGGTACGTTAACGTCTCTGTACCCCAGAGCACACTAATTGTACTTAATAAAATCAAGATAACTGTTTTCATTCTATATTTTTTCATTTACACTCCTTTGTTTACTCTAGCGATACTTTAAAGCAGGTACCCGCAATATTTTCCCAGTCATAGACATCCAGCAGATAACTCGCACTTTCCAAATTTAAACTTTTTGATTCCAGATTATACTCAGCCTCTTCCCCAATGTACACTAGCCTATGATTTGAAACATCATGTAGATAGAAGTCCGGATCACTTGATCTTGACCCCTTACTTGTTTCTACTTTTACAGTATAGGTGCCCGTACTGTCAATGTTAAATCTGACATATTTTCTATTTCCCAGTTTATTGTACGTTCCATAGTCATACCCTGGGCATACATTGACAGAACTACCGACAGTCAGTTCTAGATACAATGGTGTTTCATCACTCAGATTTGCTCTCCCGTTCCCGTAAATATCTGTGATCTTGGCTATATCTTCACTGGCGACTATACTTTCTATGTTTGTTTTATCTGTAGGGTTCTCTTCTTTTATATACGTGATAAACGAAAAAATACTCGTAAACACTTCTGTCTGCTTTTGCGCACCTAT
>DQSX01000195.1 GCA_015663065.1 Sulfurovum sp. | reverse complement strand
TGACAAACCGGCCTCTCATGGCTGTATTCGTATGAAGAACGGTTTTGCGCAGAGAATGTTCAAGTGGGCGAGAGTCGGTACTCCTGTCTATGTAGAGGGAGATGCTTTAGACTATCTACACTTTAGAAGAGGCGGAAGAGATAACTTCTATGATGATGATTACGGGATTATCGATTATCATGATTAAAGACGTTTGAAACTCTTGATAATTAAAATAATCACAATTACTTCTACAGCCAAAAGTAAAAAGTGCAGATCATAAACCTGTATCTGATTGCTTTTTATACCATAACTTTCCACCACTTTATAAAAGAGATAAGAGACCCCCATTCCTAGAAGATAGCCCAACTGTTTTGCTGTGTCAAGTTGCGTCAAGAGCCTGTCTGTTTTAAGGAGCAGGGTCTCTGCTCTGATGAGGTAAGAGCCAAAAACAAAAGTGATCTGATAGCCAATGTACATCAGCAGGGCAGTTTGATAGTTGTAAGCGTGATAGAGAAAATAGACAATGGCAAGCAGCAGCACTACTTCTACAAAAAGAGAGATCCTGAAAAACCATTGGGCATTGAGTATCTGTTTGTAAAATCTTGCTACGATCAGCATGGAAAGTGCCAGAAATACGCCTCCCAGAGAGTAAATGGAGGGTTCAAGCGGTGCATAAAGTGTAAAAATGGCTCCGACACTCAGCCCTAAAAAAAGAGAGTTGAAGAACTTGTACCGGATGAACCATTCTGGGATTATTGTCAGCATAGATTATTGTATCCTATTTATATTATGGAACCTCAAACAAGTTCAAGGAAGGAATCAGGAACCTCAAACTTGTTTGAGGAAAAGTGCTTGCAGTCCATGAGGTTTTTTCCCTAAACGAGTTTAGGGTTCCTAAAAGCTGTACTTTAGTTTGGCATAGAGTGAAGCACCTTCTGTGGCATAACCGTAGACAGACTGGTACTCTTTATCGAAGATGTTTCGTGCATTGATGTTCAAGTCAAGGTCTTCCGCTATTTCGGCAGCAAAATTGAGGTTCCATAAAGTGTAGTTTCCTGTTGGTACATCTGCTGAGATAGGATAACCGCCATCTGTATCTATACGGTCACCTATGTATTGTGCATCAACACCAAAATGCATATGGTTGTCTGTGTAATACGTGACAGAAGCATTAAGGCTGTCTTTTGCACGTCTTGGAAGGTCTGAGCCATCTTCTTTTTCAAAGTCTATTAAGTGTGTATAGTTTGCAGACAACAACAGGTTTGTAAGCGGTGAATAGGCACTGCTCACTTCAAGCCCTGAGAATTTGGATTTACCGTCAATATTAAAGTATCCGTAATTGACATTGTCGTAGTCTACAAAATCTTCTACTTTGTTATTGAAGTACGTGACAATAAAAAGTTTTTTATACCCTGCTGTGATATCAAATCCTGTAGTGTAACTTGGTTTAAGGAAAGTGCCAAAAGCAGTGTTTGCCAACTGAAAAGAACTTGGTGCATTATAAGAAGTGTAATAGTTTGCAGAGGTAGCAAAGCCTTTGATGAAGTCGTGATCATGTTTAAGACCTATTTTATAGGTGGTCTTGTTCTCAAATTCATCATAGTTGTCATAACGAAGGTTTGTCTCAAAAAGTGTACTTTCATTGAATTTGTAAATGTTTGAAAGATAAATGGCTTTGTTCGTATAGGCTGCTTCACTTGCCGGGTAATCGTTGAACTGGTTAAAGCCGTCAATATCTTTGTACTCCAAACCTAAAACCACTTTTCCCAGTGTGTAATCATATTTGTTGATGAGTGAATACTCTTTAAGTGTGGCTTTGTAGGCATTGACACCGTCACCAAAAAAACCGCTTGTGAAATATTCTCTTTCGTATTCCCCTTTGCTCGCATGGAGCAGAGCAGTATAGTTATCTAAAGAAAAATCATAATCTAAAGCATAGTTGCTTTGATCTGAAGTAGCATGAGAGTAGTCATCATTTGCCTGATCTAGGGAAAAAGAGTCATCATACTGGGTATTTGTTTTGTATCGGTTGTAGCTGAGTCTTATTTTGTTGTTCTCATCAAAAGCATAACCCAGTTTGAGGTTTCCATTTTTGTTTTCATACCCGTCTGCTTCAGCATCTCTTGGGGAGAGTGCAGAGAAACCGTCTGTTTTCAGGTAAGAACCCAATACCTGTGCAGTAAATTTCTCATCTTTATAGGCAAGATCAGCATCTACACCACGGGTATTGTAGCTGCCGTAAGAGAGACCAAGTGAACCGTGCAGCCCCTCTTTAGGCTCTTTTGTAATGATGTTAATGACACCTGCAGAAGCGTTGGATCCCCAGATGGAACTTGACCCGCCTTTGATGATCTCTATCTGTTCAATGTTGCTTGTGGTCAGAGAGTCCAGAAGAGCCGTTCCGTTTGTAGTACTGGGGTCGTTCAAACGCATCCCGTCGATGAGTACTAACACAGATCCTGAATCCATTCCCCGAACAAAGAATGAGCTTGGCTGTCCAAGACCTCCCGATTGGGCAACTTGGATACCTGAGACAGTAGCGATCACCTGTGCAACACTCTGGTAACCTTTCTCCTGAATGTCCTCAGCGGTGATCACTTCCATGTTTGACGTGGTCTCAGAGATGGACTGTTTTGTTTTGTTCGCTGAGATCACAGTGATCTCTCCTATATCGTGTTCTGCAAATGTGTGTGTTGTAAGTAGTAATGTAGCCGTAATGAGGCTGAGTGGTTTGATTGTCATGTGTATTCCAAATTAATGTATGTAAATATGTGCAGGGTGCAATTTATTGCACCACATATAATTAAAGGTGCATTTTAATGCACCCTACGAAAATTAAATTGAAGGTGTTGTTGGAGGTGAAGTTTTATACTCTTCTATTTTAAAGGCATAATTGTGGTACTGGTAATTACTGTCTATGGTACACAACTTGTTCAGGGTTGAGTACATCGCGATGATCGCTAATGAGAAGTAATGTTTTGTGTAGCCTCTTAAATGTTTCATGGGTGGGATTTTACACTATCTTAAATAAAATTCTGTATAATCCTTTAAAATATTTTTTATAATAAGCAGGAGTATTCAATGGCAATTGAAACAGTGACATCAACAGAAGCATTTAAAGCATTGGTAACAGAAGTTACTTCACAAGAGGGTTACAGAGAGCCTGTGGCATTTGGTATTGCAAGAGTAGACAGAGGGCAGAAGAATGCTGAAAAAGTACTTCAGGCGAACTTTGGGCTGATCAACTGGAAAGAGAACTTTGGCTCTGCTGCTGTGTTTATGAAAGCATTGAAAGAAGCAAATTGTGATGTAGACTGTTCCGGGTCTGAATTTGTGACAACTATCAATGATAGCTTTATACAGAACTGTATGGCGGCATTTTCACCTTATCTTGCAGAGGCAACGGGAGAGGCACATAAAAATGTACAGGTCATTAAAACGCTTGCAGCGATGGAAGACATAGGTAAAAACTTCAGAATCGTCTTTTTGTTTGAAGATGCAAATCCCCAGTCTGTAGAAGCAGTATACTTGAAGCTTTATGCACTCTCTTTAGGAAAAGCAGCACTTAGAACTGTGAACCTGAACGGTGCCTTCGGGATTCTTTCAAATGTAGCATGGGTAGGAAATACACCATACGAACTTGACTACCTTAGAGACAATGAGATCGAAATGAAACTGAACGGAACCTACCCGACCATAGACTCTGTTGACAAATTCCCAAGATACCTTCAGCATGTTATTCCTGCGGACAATACAAGAATTTTGGAAGCGTCAAAAGTAAGAATGGGTGCACAGTTGGCTGCGGGGACGACAGTAATGCCTGGTGCTTCATACATTAACTTCAATGCGGGAACACTTGGTCCGGTAATGGTTGAAGGACGTATCTCTTCATCAGCGATCGTTGGTGCAGGTTCAGATGTCGGTGGTGGTGCGAGTATCTTGGGTGTCCTTTCAGGAACAGACGGAAACCCTATTAGCATTGGTGAAAATACACTGCTTGGTGCGAACTCTACCTGTGGTATTCCTCTTGGAGATGCTTGTATCATCGATGGTGGTGTGGCGATCTTTGCAGGAACAAAAGTACAGATAGAAGCAGATGAATTGGCTAAGATCATGGAAGCAAATCCGGGTGCAGCTCTTGAGTATAAAACAACATTCAGAGCTGACGAGTTGCAAGGAATGAACGGGCTTCACTTCAGACAGGACTCAACGACGGGTGAGTATGTGGTTAGACGATCTACCAGAGAAGTAAAACTGAACGAGGATCTACATTAAGTTATGAATGATGAAAATATTGTAGAACGTGTCTGTCTTTTGGCTTTAATGAAAAAAGAGCCTGAAGAGACAATGCAAGATGTGCAAAAGATACTTGTGGAGACAGGTATGTTTGAGATGAAAGAGTGTAAAGAGGTGTTTAAAAAGCTTGAAGCGGAACAGTATATCTCTGCAAATGGAGGATTGACCATGAAGGGTGTCATGGAAGCCAAAATTGCTGAGGAAATGTTTAGACAATAGTCTGGAATCTCGAACTCGTTCGAGATAGACGCGAAGAACTTCGCGTTTCCTAAAAAAGGAAAATTATGCGTGTAGATAAATGGTTAAGTGCAGTCAATGTAGTAAAACGTCGTACGATCGCTACGGATATGCTGAAATCCGGTGTTGTGCTTGTCAATGAGATGAAAGCAAAAGCTTCAAAAGATGTGAAAGTCGGTGATAAAGTGACGATAGAGTACCTGAAAGGTGCAAAACATTATGAAGTCTTACAGATACCCACGACCAAAACGATCCCAAAGTCTCAAAAAGATGCGTATGTAAAGGAGATGTAATGTCTATGAAAGAACGGTTTGAAAAACTTTTCAACAATGAAATGTCACAAGATGAAGCACGCACGTTTCTCATAGACCTCTATGAAAAAGGAGAGAGTGGCACAGATATTG
The DNA here is from genome assembly GCA_015663065.1 of Sulfurovum sp. Taxonomy (GTDB): domain Bacteria; phylum Campylobacterota; class Campylobacteria; order Campylobacterales; family Sulfurovaceae; genus Sulfurovum. The sequence goes on along the minus strand of DQSX01000195.1, from coordinate 17,201 downwards.
CTGCGGCAGCTTCTGTGATGCGGGAGCACTCCATTAAACTTGACCTTTCAGATGAACTTCGTGACAAAGCCATAGATATTGTTGGAACAGGTGGAGACAAAAGCGGTTCATTCAACATCTCTACAACTGTTTCTCTTCTGCTTGCATCACTGGGACGTGTGGTTGCCAAACATGGAAACAGAAGCATCACTTCAAACTCCGGTTCAACCGATGTACTTGAAGCACTGGGTATCAATCTTGATCTTACTATTGACAATAAAATCAAAATGCTTGAAGAGACAGGATTCTGTTTTTTCCCTGCTACCGATCATCACCCGGCGATGAAACACATCATGCCTGTACGAAAGTCCATAGAGCACAGAACGATCTTTAACCTTTTGGGTCCTTTAACCAACCCTGCAGGTGCGCAAAAATATATGCTGGGTGTTTTTGACCCGGCCTACATTAAACGTATGGCAGAAGCACTTTTGGAACTGGATACAAAGAGAGCCTATGTTGTCTCTTCTCATGACGGTATGGATGAACTTTCACTATCGGGGAACAGTTCTTTTGCCTACGTAGAAGACAATCGTATCTCCGAAGGAGAGATCAATCCTGAAGCTTTGGGCTTTACACTGGCATCCAAAGAGACCATACAGGGTGGAGATGCCCATGTTAATGCACAAATCACTCGAGATATATTTTTAGGAAAAGAGCAGGGTGCAAAAAGAGATATTATTGTACTTAATGCTGCGTTTGCACTCTTCGTAGACGGAAATGTAAGAGATATAGAAGAAGCGATAGAGATGGCGAAAGAGGGAATTGACAGCGGGAAAGCTGCGAAGCATTTAGAAGTCATAGCAGACATAAGCAATAAATTAGCGTAGGGTGTGCAATTGTGCACCTTATATATTTAAACTTTTTATTTTATAAGTTTAATTACATGGTGGGCAATTGCCCACTCTACGGGATAGATATGGTTAAAGAAATTGAAGCTTCACTATTGGAACTAAACAATGTTGTCACATACATAAATGATACCTTACCCGAAAATGTCATAGTATTTCTACGCGGTGATCTCGCAGCAGGGAAAACCACTCTGACCCAGGCTATTGCCAAAGCCAGAGGCATTGAAGCAGAGGTGACTTCTCCTACCTTCTCTTTACAACAATGTTATGCCAATGACCTTTACCATTATGATCTCTATCGTCTGGAGCATGAGGAGTTTATGCAGCTGGGACTCTTTGAAGAGTTTGAAAAGTCCGGCTGGCATATGGTTGAGTGGGGTTCTGATGCACTTAAAACATTTTTAGAAGGTGTTGGCTATAATGTGATACTTATTGAGATAGAAGCAAATGAAAACAGTCGAACATACAGGATAACCAGTTAATGCATATACTTGAAGCCAAAAACCTTTCCAAAACCATTAAGAAAACCAAGATCGTTCATGACATCTCCCTTGATGTGAAAAATGGAGAAGTGGTAGGATTGCTTGGACCAAACGGTGCTGGGAAAACTACCTCTTTTTACATGGTATGCGGGTTAACCGATGCCACAGACGGAGAAGTGTTTCTCGATGGTGAGAATATTACAACACTGCCTTTAAGTTCCCGTGCACAGATGGGCATAGGGTATTTGCCCCAAGAGTCAAGTATATTTAAAGATTTGACAGTGGAAGATAACCTTCTTCTTGCTGCTGAAGCACTTAAGTTGAAAAAAGAGACGGTAGAGCCACGTATAGAGAAACTCTTGGAGATCTTCAATATTGAACCGATCCGTTCCCGTGTGGGTATTCGTCTCAGTGGTGGAGAGAGAAGAAGGGTGGAGATAGCCAGAGCTTTGGTGGGTGAGCCCAAATTCCTTCTGCTTGATGAACCTTTTGCCGGTGTTGACCCGATCGCGGTGATTGATATACAAAACATCATTAAACAGTTGGTTGATCTTGACATGGGTATACTGATCACCGATCATAATGTACGTGAAACACTGGATATCTGTGACAGAGCCTACGTAATGAAAAGTGGTGAAATGCTGGCAAGCGGCACTTCTGATGAAATTGCCAATGATGAGAATGTACGTAAGTATTATCTGGGTGAACACTTTACGTTTTGATGTGTTGAAATTATCTGAAGTAAAAATCCTTCTTGATGCGGAAGTAGAAAAGCGTAATGTCATTACTGAGCTCTCTTTGGATAAACCTGACCCCCTGCTCATCGCATCACAATATAAAGACGAGTCCATTGCATTGATCTGTGCGCTTTTTGCTTATGGAAATGCCGGACAGATCGTCAAGTTTTTAGTTTCTTTGGATTTCTCTTTGCTGGATGAGAGTGAAAAACTCATTCGAAAAACACTCTCTTCTCACTACTATCGTTTTCAAAAGCCTGAAGATGTGATCGCACTCTTTATTGCGATGAAGCGCTTGAAAGAAGAGGGGAGTATTGAAGATCTTTTTTATGAAGGGTATAGAAAAGAGCACAATATTCTGGATGGACTGTGGCATTTCATAAAAACTTTACAAAGTGTCAATCCGCACAGTACACAGGGCTACCGTTTTCTCATTGGTGCTTTGCCAAAAAAGATCACAGCAGTAGGTACCTATAAACGTTACATGATGTATTTGCGCTGGATGGTACGAAATGATACCCTCGATATGGGGCTTTGGTCTAAAATAGACAAAAAAGATCTTTTAATGCCGCTTGACACACATACTTTTAAAATGGCTCAGAAACTAAAACTGCTTAAGCGTAGATCGTATGACATGAAAGCAGTCATTGAACTCACAGAGAGGTTCAGAAAATGGGATCAAAAAGATCCTGTGAAGTATGACTTCGCACTCTACCGCCTGGGGCAAGAGAAATTATTAGAAATATAAGTGGAGGAGTATTTTTAACCAATATTTTAGTACCTTTTCTGTATAATATCAGCAATTTATACTTAGAGGGATTTTTATGGAACCTATATTTACGTACCTTGGTGCTATTTTCGGACACGGGCAAATGTTGTTTGTTACACACTTGATCTTGGTGGCTATTATTGTTTTGGCTATCGCAAAAATGGCTACAAAGAGCCTTAGAGCTGTACCGAACGGTACACAGAATGTTATGGAAGCGTATGTTGGCGGTGTTGTATCTATGGGGATAGATGTTCTGGGTGAAGAAAATGCACGCAAATATCTTCCTTTGATCGCAGCATTGGGGATGTTTATTTTTGTTTCAAATATGATGGGTGTGATTCCCGGTTTTGAATCTCCGACTTCAAACATCAACATTACTTTGACTCTGGCATCGGTTGTATTTTTTTACTACAACTATGAAGGTATCAAGAAAAATGGTGTGGTGAAATATTTTGCACACTTTGCGGGACCTGTAAAAGCACTTGCTCCATTGATGTTCCCTATAGAAATAGTTTCTCATCTTTCAAGAATCATCTCTTTAAGCTTCCGTTTGTTCGGTAGTATTAAAGGGGATGATATGTTCTTGTACGTACTTTTAATGTTGACACCGTGGATCTTACCTCTTCCGGGATTCTTCCTTCTGACAGTGATGGGAATATTGCAAACATTTGTATTTATGATCTTGACATTCGTTTACCTTGCAGGTGCAATCGCAGTAGACTCTGAACACGAATAAGATTTTATCCAGCTTATGAGACTCCAAGAGAAACCACTGAGTTTCATTATTAATTTTCTTTTAGGTACTGCATGGGCTTTTGTGCTCATCGGTGCTGTCACTTCTTTTTTAGCTTTTTTCCCAGATAATATTTTTTATGCCATTATCTCTGCTTGTATTGGTGCTTTACCAGGTATGATCGCGGTGCTTTTACTTGAATATATCATTACTTCTAAAGAGAAGTATGCTGAGTTACAAAAACAGACCAGACTGCTAGAAAAACTATTAGAGAAAAAAGACGCATAGGGTCTATTTACCCACCCTATGCGTTTGTGTGATACTAAACTCATTTAAATAACCAAAACGCTATAATATCTTCAATTTAATACCTACTATTCTATAAGGAACTTATCTATGTTTGAAACCGTTATCGGTCTTGAAGTTCATGTGCAACTTAACACAAAAACAAAACTTTTCTGCGCCTGTCCCACCTCTTTTGCAGAACAGCAAAACAGCAATACCTGTCCTACCTGTTTGGCTTTACCGGGAGCACTGCCTGTGGTCAATAAAGAAGCAGCGATCAAAGCGATGAGACTGGGGTATGCCATTAATGCCAATGTAAACCACACATCAAACTTTGACAGAAAATCTTACTTTTATCCGGACAGTCCTTCGGCGTATCAGATCACTCAGTTGAGCAAAGCCATTGTGCAAAAAGGTGAACTGTTCATTGATCTTCCTAATGGAACACAAAAACGTATTGGGATGACGCAGGCGCACCTTGAAGCAGATGCGGGTAAGAACATGCATGAGGGGCAGTACTCAAAAGTAGATTTGAACCGTGCAGGAACCCCACTGCTTGAGATCGTTTCAGATCCGGATATGAGATCAGCGGATGAAGCGGTGGCCTATTTGAAAAAGCTACACTCAACCGTACGCTATCTTGATATTTCGGATGCAAATATGCAGGAGGGGTCATTCAGGTGTGATGTGAATGTCTCCATAAGACCTAAAGGTCAGGAAGCGTTTGGAACCAGGGTGGAAATTAAAAATATCAACTCATTTAAATTTGTAGCTGCGGCGATTGCCTATGAAGTACAGCGTCAGACAGAAGCTTATGAAGATGGTGTGTATGAGCAGGAAGTAAGCCAGGAGACACGTCTTTGGAGTGTGGATGAAGGGGTGACAAAGTCAATGAGAGGAAAAGAAGAAGCGGCAGATTACCGTTATTTCCCGGACCCTGATCTGCGTCCGCTTGTTGTGACAGAAGAGATGATCGCTGAAGCAAAGCAGATGCCTGAACTGCCGGATGCAAAAGTAAAACGTTATGTAGAAGAACTTGGTATAAAAGCAGATGCGGCACATGTGATCACTGCAGAAAAAGAGATGGCAAACTATTTTGAAGAGATGCTGGTACATGGTGCAGTGGCAAAAACGGCAGTGACATGGCTGACTTCGGAGCTTCTTGGTCGTTTGAACAAAGTCGGACAAAGCATAGAAAACTCTCCTGTAGATGCTAAAACGCTGGGTACCTTGGTTTCCAAGATCTCAGACGCTTCGATCTCCGGAAAAGGTGCAAAAGAAGTACTTGACCATATGATGAAGAATGCCAGTCGTGATATCGATGCACTCATTGAGGAACTTGGACTTGCACAGGTAAGTGATGATGGTGCTATTTTGGCGATCATCGATGAGATCCTTGCAAAGAACCAGGAGAAAGTAGCAGAGTACAAATCGGGGAAGGAAAAACTCTTCGGTTTCTTCGTCGGACAAACGATGAAAGCCAGTAAAGGTTCTGCAAATCCGGGTAAAGTGAATGAGCTGTTGAAGCAGAGACTTAGTTAAAAGAGAAGATAGATAAAAAAGGGAGGAGAGGTATCATGAAACAGTTATTACTGTCACTAGCTCTTCGACTCCGTACCTCAAAACGCTACAAAAAAAGCAAAGATTCTGTACGCGACCTCTTTCACAACCCTAAAAATCCTTATAAAAAGTATTTAGACCTTACTATTATTTTTCTGATCGTTACTTCTGTGGCGATCCTTATTTATGAAGTGAAACATCCTGTTCCGCAATGGCTGGATAACTACGATATCTATTTTGTCTTTTTTGTTTTCAGTATAGAATACATCCTTCGTCTTTGGGTACACAATGATTTGAGTGAATTTATAACAGAAGAGTTTCATGAGTCTCAGTTCCTCCCGCGAAAGTTTGACCCCTGGAAAGCATTAAAAGAAGGACTAAAAGAAAAACTTCAATATATGATGACTCCTGCAGCTATTATAGATCTATTGGCAATATTCCCGGCATATAGAGCACTTCGGGTTTTACGTATTTTTGTATTGTTCCGTGTACTTAAATTACTGCGTTATACCAAAAGTATCAATCAATTTGTAGAAGTGATTTCAAATAAGAAATTTGAACTTCTGACACTTCTGTTCTTTCTTATCTTTATTGTTATGATCGCAGGTATTGTACTCTATGTGCTTGAAGAGAGTATAAACCCAAATATTGAATCTCTGTTTGATGCTGTGTATTGGGCTTTGATCACAATGTCTACCGTTGGATATGGTGATATTGCCCCTGTGACCGCAGAAGGTAAAACAATATCTATGTTTATTATTATTTCGGGTATTGCCATGATCTCTTTTGCAACATCGGTCATTGTGTCTGCTTTTTCAGAAAGACTGGTAGAACTAAAAGAAAATCGTATTATTGAACAGATCAATAAAAACAAATCTTTTTTGATTGTGTGCGGGTATGGACAAATGGCTAAAATGTTTTTTAAACAAAATAAAGATCAGTTGGACAATTATATTATTTTGGACAAGAGTGAGGAGATGGTTACTGAGGCACGTAAAGACGGATACAATGCCATTCATGAAGATGCAAGTCGTTATTCAACACTCAACAAATTTAATGTTGAACATTCAAAGATCACTATTTTATGTCTTACTTCTTCTGATGTGGAAAATATATATATTACACTGAATGCAAAAAGTATTTCACGAAAGATAAAAGTGATCGCAAGGGTCAATGATATCAATATCATAAGTAAGTTTGAATATGCGGGTGCAGACCACCTGCTCATGCCAAACAGAGTGGTAAATACCATGGTTCATACAGCCATAACACAGCCGACGATGTATAAGGCAGTGCATGCTATTTTAACAGGAAAAAGCATTGCACGCATCGATGAAATACATGTGCATGAATTTCATTCTATTGTGGGTAAAAGTATACAGGAGCTTGACTTCAAATCTAAAAAGTTGCTTTTTATGGGTATAGAAAGAGAAGGTGAATTCATATTTAGTCCAGACCCTTCAGAGAAAATAAAAAGTTATGATATCCTGCTTGTAATGGGCAGGCAGATCTCTTTGGATTATTTTAACTCATTGTACTCAGGACATCATTAATGGTTTTAAAAAATATACTTTTATTTGGTTATGGTAAACATGGGAAACCTCTTGCCAAAGGTTTGGTAGAAGATGGTTTCTCTGTGGTGGTTGTTGAATCAGATAAAAGTTTTTACAAGCAGGCAAAAGAGGATGGATTTAAAGATGCTGTTTATGCTGATGTGACCAAAGATGAGGTACTAAAAGCACTCAATCCTCAAGAGTATGTAAAACTTGTATGTGTCATGGATGACGAGCATTTAAATGTATTTCTGACACTCTCTTTGCACTCTTTGTTCAAAGAGAGTTACATACTGGCTATTGCAGATTCGATACATGCTACCAAAAAACTTAAAATGGCAGGAGCGACCAAAGTGGTTGACCTTTATGAAGTAAGTGCCAACAAGATCTACAATATTATTAAGAGACCTGTGGCGACCAAACTGCTTGAAAAGTTCATTGTTGACAAGGATGGTATAAATTTTCAGGAGATGATCATTCCCAAAAATTCATTTCTCTTGGGTTTAATGACAGATGATATTGACTTTTCACCTTATGGTGTACTGCTGGTCGGTATGATCGATGAAAACCTGGGGCATGCATTTATCTTTATTACAGCAGGGATCAACCATGAACTCAGTGCCGGTGATACCATAGTATGTATCGGTCCAAACGATAAACTTCAGGCTTTTGAAGAAGAGATCAAAAAGAAGGAGAGTAAAGTATGAAAATAGCCATTATAGGAGCAGGAAAATGGGGACAGGCACTCTACCATGCCTACAGTCAAAACAATGATGTAGTGATACATTCCCGTACAGCTAAAAACATAGAAAATTTTGTCTCTTTGGAGGTAGCTTTGGAGAGAGAGTATTTGGTCATGGCGATCCCTGCACAGTTTGTACGCGGATGGATGGAAGAGAACTTTGAAGACCGAGGACAGAATATTGTAGTCGCAGCCAAAGGTATAGAAACATCCACCGGGGCTTTCCTCAATGATATTTACTCTGAATTTTTGCCTGAAGAGAGACTGGCATATATCTCAGGACCTTCGTTTGCGGCTGAGGTGAAACAGTCACTTCCCACGGCACTGATGATCTCTTCGACAAATGTCCAACTGGCACAAACCTATGCGGATGCACTGCCAGAGTTCATTAAAGGGTATGTGGACGATGATGTGGTAGGTGCGGAAGTCTCAGGTGCCTACAAAAACGTGATTGCCATTGCCGGTGGTGTATGTGACGGTTTTTCCCTTGGGAATAATGCAAGGGCAGCACTGATCTCAAGAGGGTTGGTAGAGATGACCCGTTTTGGAGAAGCCTTTGGAGCCAAGGCAGAAACCTTTCTCTCTTTGGGTGGAGCGGGAGATCTTTTCCTGACCGCATCTTCAAAGCTCTCACGTAACTACAGGGTCGGTCTTGGTTTGGCCGAAGGAAAGAGTATGGATGAGATACTTGAAGAGCTTGGAGAAGTAGCTGAAGGTGTACCTACAGCCAAAGCACTAGAGAAAATAGCACAGCGAAAAGGTCTCTACCTTCCCATCGCTCATGAAGTCTATGCCATGATCGAAGAGGGTAAAGACCCGAAACAAAGTGTGAAAGACCTGTTGGCTTAGATGCAACAGTTACATTTCTCCTATTATTTGGACAGACTGAGTAAAGTAGCCGGTTATCTTGCCGCCATACTTGTTGTACTGCTTTCCTTGCTGGTAGCTTACGATGCCGGGATGCGTTATCTCTTTTCTGAAGGTTCTATTGCCTTGCAGGAGATTGAGTGGCATCTTTTTGATGTCATTTTTTTACTGGGTTTATCGTATGCGCTTAAACACGACAAACATGTGCGTGTTGACATCTTTTTTGAACGTTATAGCCATGATACTAAAGCAACGGTGCAGATACTGGCAATGTTGTTTCTGGTTATCCCATTTTCACTTATTTTTCTCAATGATGCTCTGGATATGACCTACCAGAGTTTTTTACAGCATGAAGTTTCTCCTGATCCTGGCGGGTTAACAGATCGCTGGGTCATCAAGGCAATGTTGGTGTTTTCTTTTGTATTGCTCATACTACAGGCACTCTCAGAGATGTTAAAAGCCTATCATCGTCTGGAAAGCAGAAAAATGTTGTGGCGTGCCTTGGGTGTGTTGGTACTGTTGGGCGTTTTGGTCTATGCTGCCTGGTATAGCAGAATGGCATTCTGGTTAGATCCGGTCTATTTAATGTTCGCACTGGCACTTGTGTTGCTGATGCTTGGGTTTCAGGTGGCTTTTGTCTTTGCAGGGGTGGCACTTTTTTTTGCACTTATTGCAGATGAAGTAGGCGTGCATGTCCTTGAAATGCTTCCCTACCGAACCTATGGGATCATGGCCAATGTCACTTTGATGGCGATCCCGCTTTTCATTTTTATGGGTCTGATACTTGAAAAGTCAAAAATGGCTGAAAACCTGCTTATCTCCATGGGAAAACTCTTTGGGCAGCTAAGAGGTGGTCTTGCCGTCTCCGTCGTGCTTGTAGGGGCTATTCTGGCTGCCAGTACAGGTATTGTCGGTGCTTCAGTGGTGATGATGTCTCTGATCGCTTTGCCTTTGATGCTCAAACATAACTATTCACCAGCTTTGGCTTCGGGCAGTATTGCAGCATCGGGTACACTAGGACAGCTCATTCCACCTTCTATCGTACTCATTGTTCTGGGTGATCAGATGCATCTCTCTGTGGGAGATCTTTTTAAAGCCGCAGTAGTGCCGGGACTTTTGCTAATCGTGTTGTATATAGTATATATTCTGATATTTGCTTATTTCAAAAAAGAGGCAGCACCGGCTATTGTTTCAGATGAACCGTATGGAGATGTACTTAAAGCTGCACTTAAAGCCATACTGCCGCCGCTTTTGCTCATAGGGGCAGTACTTGGGTCCATCTTCGCAGGCATTGCCTCTCCTACGGAGTCTGCAGCCATTGGTGTACTGGGTGCCATGCTTTTGGCGGTCTTTAACGGGGCTTTCTCTTTTGGACTTGTGCGTTATGCCAGCATAGAGACGGTCAAGCTTACAGCCATGATCTTTATGATACTCATAGGGGCTACGGCTTTTTCACTGGTATTCAATGAACTGGGCGGCGGAGATATGGCTCTAGCATTTTTTGCAGAAGATATGGGAGACAAATGGACCTTCATACTCATAGCCATGCTTCTGATATTTCTGCTTGGATTTTTCATTGACTTTATTGAAATCGCTTTTGTGGTCGTACCCATTTTGGTCCCGATCGTGGCATCATTTGGCATAGATCCGATCTGGTTTGCCATACTCATAGCGATGAACCTTCAGGCTTCATTTCTTACACCGCCTTTTGGTTTTGCCCTCTTTTACCTCAAAGGTGCCGCAGGAGACAAAGTAAGTACAGGGGCTATTTACAGAGGAGTGATACCGTTTATACTGTTGCAGGTATTGGCTTTGGGTATAATTGTACTATTCCCGGATCTGATCTACATATTTGGAAAATAAAGGTAAAAAATGACGGCAAGAGAAGCAATAGAATATTTACAACAAAAGATGAATGAAGAGACCATAGGTCAAGAGCACATTGTAGATCGTCTGATCATGGGCTTGCTTGCAGATGGCAACATGCTCATTGAAGGTCTGCCAGGACTTGCAAAAACAAGAGTGGTACGCTCCATGTCCGAGTTTATTGAGTCGAAATTTTCCCGCATACAGTTCACCCCCGACCTTCGTCCCTCGGATGTTGTGGGGGAAGAGCGTGTTTATGTTGAAAATGGTGAGAATGTACGGCGTTTTCATAAGGGAGCGATCTTTGGCAATATTATTTTGGCAGATGAGATCAACCGTGCACCTGCAAAAGTGCAGTCTGCCATGCTTGAAGCGATGGAAGAGAAACAGGTGACTGTTTCGGGTGTAACGTACAAACTCCCTGAACTTTTTGTTGTGATGGCTACACAGAACCCCATAGAACAGGCGGGGACTTACCCGCTTTCCGAAGCGCAAAAAGACCGTTTTTTAATGCATATAAAGATCGACTATGTAGATATGGAGTCAGAATTTAAAATGGTAAAGATGGTCAAAGAGGAAAAACGTCACGAAAAAGCAAAAGCTAAAAAAGTACCTCAAGAACTCATTTTTGCAGCCAGAGATGAGGTAGCAGGAGTCAAGATCAGTGATGAGATAGGGCGTTATATGATAGACCTGGTATATGCAACCCGCTATCCTATGCGTTACAGAAGACAACTGGCTGTCATGATAGCACTTGGTGTAAGTCCAAGAGGTTCTTTGGCATTAAGTAAATGTGCGCAGACCCATGCATGGATGAAAGGTAAAAGTGAAGTAGATGTGAAAGATGTGCATGCCGTCATTCAGGATGTCTTCCATCACCGCCTTACGCTTACCGAACATGCACTTACCAATAAGAGAACCAATGAAGACATCATACAGATCATTTTAGAAAATGTTTCAGTTCCGGTTCCTAAAAGAGTTTAGCCAAACAAACGAGTGAAAAACGAGCCTTTGCCTGCCAATTTGTCTATGATGCCAAAGTAGTATGCATTGTCTTTGAGACCGAGTTCTGGGTATTTGAGTTTACCGTCGGGCATGACTGCTATGGTAAAAGGTACAGACTGTACTTTAAATGCTTCTGCAAGCTTCGGATTTCTTGAGACATCACATTTTGCCAGTACAACGTTATTGTCCTCTGCATACTTTTCCAAACCTTCTTCTATGACTTGCATAAGCATTTGGCAGGGTCCGCAGGTAGGAGAGTAAAAGTCTATAAAGACTGGTTTGTCATTCTTCTTGATGATCTTTTCATAATTTTTATCTGTAAGTTCCATGTCTGTATTCTATCAAAAATTTGTTACAATCCTTTTATGGAAAATCATATAAATATAGAGTTCAAACAAACAACCGTTGAAAACCTGCGAGCCTTTTCTGAGTTACTCAAAAAAGATGTGAACACAATACTGGAAGAGGCATTGGTGCAGTACTTTGAAAATGAGCAAAAAAAACTTATAGAAAAAGGCATAGAAGAGGATGCTTCTATGACCAACCTTGACTACAATGAGTTCTGGGATGATCTTGACCTGGATGAGTAAGCAATGAGTAAATGGAATGTAAGATCACTTGCAAAAGAGCTTATAGTAGGAGCAGTACTTATATTTATATTAAGTAATATAATAAATTATCTCCGAAAGCCTGAACTAAGCTCTACAGAGCTTCCACAGGCAAACATTACACTGCTTGACGGTACTTCCTACACGCTTAAAAGCGGAAAACCTCTGGTCATACACTTCTGGGCTACCTGGTGTAAAGTGTGTAAACTCGAAGCGCAAAATATTGAGACTTTGTCGAAGAAGTATGAGGTATTGACAATAGCTGTGAACTCCGGAGAGGATGCGAAAATACAGGCATATATGAAAGAAAGAGAGTTAACATTTAATGTTTTCAACGATGTTGACAGTTCCTGGGCAAAGAAATTTAAAGTAGAAGTATTCCCCACTACGTTCATTTATGACAGGCAGGGTGAGTTGAAATTTACTGAAGTAGGGTACACGACAACAGCAGGGCTGTTGGCACGTTTGAAATTGTTGGAATGATTATTTCTCTTTTACAAAAGCAGGAAATCTATGTTGTGCATACGTCGAATGACACTTTACGCAGGTCTGCATCATCTCTGTAAAGTATTTCTGAACATTCTCTTTCTCTTCAAATTCTGCAGCATTGGCTAGCTTTCCTGCAAGTTCATGAAAACCACGGTCTGTCTCTATAAAACTTTTAGGGATCTTCTCTTTGAGTTCAGATCTTTGAGCACTGGTCAGTTTACGCTTGAAAATAAAACTGTTCTCAATGTCTATGGCAGTTTTTGTTATGTTTTCATACTCACCTTTGACCATATTGGAAAAGATACTCTGCATCCCTTTTTCAATATGCTGCATCTCCTGAGCCAGCAAAGACCTAACTTCAGGAGAGAGTGCAGCTGCACCTTTTTGGGCCTCTTGGGCAGTGAGTGATGTAGCAAGCAATAGGGCTACCATTAATATTTTTTTCATGTATGATCATCCTTATAAATATGCCAATAGTATAAGGTTTTAAAATGAATTTAATATGAATCCTCTGCCAATTCACAAATAATTCATATTTGCTTATTAGACTTATAAGTATCTAATATGAAAGGATTAAAGATGAGACTGAAAAAAACAATTTTAACACTGGGAAGCCTTGTTGCTTTGAGCTCTTTTATGCAAGCGGCAGACTCAGCAGAAGTTCTTTTTGATGTAAAGTGCGCCATGTGTCACAGTAAAACCAGACCTGCAGATATGTCTGTGGTAGTGGCTCCTGCACTTATGGGTGTGATGAGACATATAAAAATGACCTATCCCAATAAAGAGGACGCTGTGAAGTTTATGGTAGACTATATTTTGGAACCTTCCAAAGAGAAGGCTGTCTGTATGCCGCAAAAACTGGAACGTTTTGGTCTAATGCCATCACAAAAAGGCAATGTTACGCAGACAGAATTGGAAAAAATAACATCTTGGATGTTCGATAACTTCCCGCCTGAGGGTTTTAGAGGTATGGGACATGGAAACAGAAAAGGTCAAGGAAAATAGAGATGACTCAATCGCTTTTACTGCTTGAAGATGACTTACAGTTAAGCGATACTGTAAAGCAGTTTCTTGAGCTTAAAGGCTATGAGGTCTATTGTGCCTATGACGGCTTGGAGGCACAGGAAATTGTGTATGAAAAATCTATTGATCTGATGCTTTTGGATGTTAAAGTACCCCATCTGAACGGCTTTGAGTTTTTAAAGCAAATACGATCTGAAGGTAAAGAGACCCCGGTTATTTTCATTACTTCACTTAGCTCTGTGGAAGATGTAGAGCAGGGCTTTGCCCTTGGCTGTGATGATTACATTCGTAAACCTTTTGCACTCAAAGAGTTGCAGGTCCGTATAGAGTCGCTTCTTAAACGTACATATGGCACACATGATGAGAAGGTTGCATTGGCTCCTGGACTTGTGTTTGATACTAAAGAGTTGCGTCTCCTTCAAAATGATCAAAAAATTCCGCTGAAGACCAAAGAGTTGAAACTTCTGGCACTTTTTTTGCAACATCCCGATGAACTTCTAAATTATGACAAGATCAATGAAGCCTTATGGGAATACGATGAAGAGCCGAGTTTCGGCTCACTTCGTACCTACATCAAAACACTGCGTTCTGCCATAGGAAAAGAGCATATTGAGACGATTAAAAATATAGGGTACCGTTTTGTTTCGTAGTGAAAAACGAAGTCTCATACGTTTTTTGATCATCTATCTGGGATCGACTTTTCTCCTTTTTTCAATTGCTTCATGGTTGTATTACATTTCAAGTAAACATCATCTGCTTGACCAGCAAAGAGAGCCCATAAAATATGAAGCAGAGCATATTAAATCACAGTTACGAACATTGCATCGATCCAATGCTGAAAAAATTATTTACCCCAGTCATACTCATATTCAATCAGCAATTTATGATCTAGACAAAGCATATATATTTGGTACATTTCAAACAAAGCAGACATTAGATATTAATAAATATGATAATAGACTGTATCATATAATGAAGGTTGAACCCTACTATTTAGGTGCAGCATATCTTTTGCTTGCAAAAGATATAGATTTTGAACCTATTGAAAAATTACAAAGAAATATTTTTCTATTTATGTTGGGTGCCGGTCTCTTCTTTGCGATGCTTGGGTACTTTTTGGGAAAACTTTTTGTAGCTCCTATGCGTGATTCTATGGAAAAGATGAACCGTTTTATTCAAGATACAACACATGAGCTCAATACCCCCATTAGTACTATATTAACTAATATAGAAATGATAGAGACTTTTGGAAAAGAGGAAGCCAACGCTACAGAACTCAAACGTATAGAGATCGCTTCTAAAACCCTGAGTAGAATTTATGATGACCTGACTTATTTGAATTTGAATCATCAGTATCATCGAGAGATAAACACTATAAATATGAGTAGACTGGTAGAAGAGAGAGTGGTCTATTTTTCTGCGATGGCAGAAGCAAAACTTTTAAAAACAGTAATGTACATTTTGCCTGATGTGACTTTAAAAATGGACAAAAATGATGCGTTTCGGCTCATAGACAATTTACTCTCCAATGCGATAAAATATAATAAAAAAGAGGGTACATTGGGTGTAAGACTTACCAAAGAGTTCTTTGAAGTGAGTGACACCGGTGTAGGTATACAAAAAGAAAATATGCATAGAATTCTGCAACGTTTTCAACGAGCCAATAACTCAGAGGGTGGTTTTGGAATAGGGCTTGATATTGTCAATCAGGTCGTGAACTCTTATGACTTTGTTTTGCATATCAATTCCAAAGAGGGAAAAGGAACAGAGGTGAATATACAATGGAAAAAATAGTTTTGATCATCAGTTTGTTGAGTCTATCTCTGTTTGCCTTTGAAGATACAACAGCCAGTAGTAGATTGGTCACAAATTGCCTCACCTGCCATGAAAAAGAGCAAATACCCAGTTCTCTCATCTACAAGCGTTACCTCATGAAATATAGTACAGACGGACGTATGGAAGAGGCAATGAATAAGTATTTGAAAGATCCAAAAAAAGAACACTCCATCATGCCCGCACCTTTTTTCCTAAAATTCCCGATGAAAGAGAAGATCTCTTTGGATGATGCGGTCTTGCGTGACAACATCCAAACCTATCTGGAAAAATACAGTATGAAGAAAAGGTTGATGTTGGAAGAGTAGTATCTTTTCTTTATCGTCCTGCTTCTTCTTTTTTTGTACATAAGCGAGCGCTTCTTCGTAGGAGATCTGTTCCTCTTTTGGTATGGCTTTGACTGTACCTTCTTTTTCTAACTGATTGGTAGCTACCATTCCTACCCAAATATCAAAAAACATTACTTTTTTCTCTTTTGTCTGTATCCATTCATTGTAGTTCTTTGCATACTCCATAAAAGTCTCTTCACGGGCATACAGTTCACCCAGTTTTGGCATGAGAAGCATGATGACACCTTCACCAAATTCTTTGACACGGTATGCCATAAAGCCCAAGTTTGCATCTTTGAAGTTTGGGCTTTTTCTTTTAATTCACTTTAAATTCATCTTAAACAGATACTCTATACCTTTTGAATAACAAGGGAGTGATGGGATGAAATATATTTTGTACAGTTTCATATTTACAGTATTGTCATTTGGAGAGTCTCTGCATGGGCTTATAGACTATGCATTGAAAAACAGTACGGTGATTAAGCAGAGTAAGGCTCAGATGGAATTGGTTGAGGCACAGCGTGAAGAGAGTAACTCTGCGCAATTTGGCAGCATAGATCTTGTGGCAAGTTATGCACACTATAATCTCCCAAGAACACTGGCACCGTTGACTCCTGCGAGTATTTTAAAAGATCCTACGGCTGTACCGACCACTACAAACCTTTTTGGGACAGGCCTGAAATACTCTGTTCCCTTATTTACAGGATTTGCACAGACCAGACAGGTAGAGATGGACTCCATAGCCACACAACTCTCCCAAAGTAAACTTTCACTCACCAAAGAGCAGCTTGCCTACAATGTGGCATCTTTGTACCTCTCTATTTTGGCACTTCAGGAGATGAACTATGCACAGCAAAAACATGTTGCAGCCTTAAAAAAACTCAGAGACATTATTACCAAAGAGGTCTCCTTTGGTAAAAAAGCACAGATCGACCTTCTCAAAGCCCAAAATGATCTTTATGGCAACATTGCATACCTTGAAGTTTTAAAAGGCAACATTTCTATGACCAAAGCCTCTTTGGCTTCACTGGTCGGCTTGGAGCATATTGGAGAAATGAAACCTGTAAAAGTCTCTGTGAAAAAACCGAACTATTCTATAAACAGACTCTTGGGTGAAGCTTCCTCTTTGGACAAAATGAATATTTCCGAATTGAACATCAGAAAAGCCAACAAAGGTGTGGAGAAGAGCAGGGCAGGTAAATACCCGCAAGTTTCTTTAGACTCCTATTATGGCTACAATTACGGTGAAAATGACGGTAGCAATAAATACCCGGGGGATTTCAATTCCCAGGAAAACTGGCAGGTAGGGGTTTCTGCAAAGTGGACACTGTTTGATTTTGGAAAATCTCATGCGGGTACAGAAAAAGCAAAGATCCTCCGTATGCAGGCAACTTTTGACAAAGAGCAGACACTTTTGGATCTTAGAAAGTCTT
>DQSX01000240.1 GCA_015663065.1 Sulfurovum sp. | reverse complement strand
CTTTGTTGTGGTGAAATTTTTGTTGTATTACTGCTGTTTTCATAAATATGATTTTAGCATAATAGTTTGAGGAAATTACTGCTAATATTTTATTTAATATGCCACCTGCATCGTTGAGCAGTGGAGACTTCCTCCCTGTTCTATGAGTTTTAGACAGTTCACAGGTATCACTTCTCTATCTGGAAACAACATTTTAAATATCTCCCCCGCTTTTTTATCGTTTTTATCATTATAGGTTGGATAGACAAGCGCATCATTAGTGATGAGAAAGTTGGCATAGGTTGCCGGCAGTCTTTCTCCCTCATTATTATATGTTGCTTCACACATGGGGAGTGCTATGAGCGTGTACTCCTTTCCCTCTTTGGTTCGAAAACTCTGTAACTGTACTTCCATGTTTTGCAGTGCTTCATAGTGTTCATCTTCTGTATCATCACACTTTACATATGCTATGGTTTCCCTGTTGACAAAACGCGCCAAAGTATCTATGTGTGAGTCTGTATCATCACCTGCCAAATAGCCATGGTCAAGCCATAGGACCTTCTTCGCACCCAAAGATGTTTTTAAATGTTTTTCCACCTCTTCTTTTGAAAGCCCAGCGTTTCTATTTGGGTTACAGAGGCATTGTGTTGTTGTAAGCAGTGTGCCTTCACCGTCACTCTCTATGGATCCGCCTTCCAGTACAAAGTCAATGGATTCCAAAGCTGTGGTGCCCATGTATCCTTTTTTGTGTAAAGCAGTGTTGACACTATTGTCAAGTGAAGCTTCAAATTTACCACCCCAACCGTCAAAAGTGAAGTCAAGAAGTATGTTCTCTCCATTCTCTTTAACAGTGATGTAGCCGTAGTCACGTATCCATGTATCATTGGTGGGGATCTCTATAAAAGTCATGTTTCTTGTTGAGCAGAACATGGAAGATATTTTTTCTTTGTTTTTGCAAATAATGTACACAGCTTCCCCATAGGCAATAGCCTGGGCAATACGGATAAAAGGGGAGAGTGCCTCCTCAAGTGCTTTTTCATTGTTCTCATCGGCCCAGTCAGTCTCTTCATGAGGGAAAGAGAGTAAAACCAGTTTTTGTTTTTCCCACTCCGCAGGCATTCTTCGCAATTTAAACCCTTTTTACTATGGACTATTAACTTGATTAGATATAATTATTTATGGCAACTATTACAATCAATAAAGAAAATTTCTATTACAATCTTAACCAAATTGCACTAAAGACCGGCTCAGTTGAAAAGATCGCTGTGGTGCTAAAAGACAATGCTTATGGTCATGGTTTGGAGCTTATGGCAGGGCTTGCCCATGATTTTGGTATTAAACATGCTGTGGTGAAAAACATCAAAGAAGCACAAGCGATCCGGTATCTGTTCAAAACAGTACTGGTTTTAAAAGATGACATCGTAGCAGATGAGGTGATCTCTTTTACCATCAATACCCTTTCAGATATTGCCAATGCGCAAGAGGGTGCCCGTGTGGAACTCAAAGTAGATACAGGCATGCATAGAAACGGTATTGCACTGCACGAAGTAGAGGAAGCTTTATCTGAGATAGAAGAAAAAGGTTTAAATCTTGTCGGGGTGATGACCCATTTTCGTGCAGCAGATGTGTTGAGTTCAGAACTGTTTTGGCAAAAAAAGAATTTTGAAATCGTGAAGAAGAAAGTAATGGTATCAGGTTTTAAAAATGTCAGATTCCACTCCCACAACTCAGCGGCAATTTTGCGTGCAAAAGAGTTTGATGAAGGATTGGTCAGAGCCGGCATAGCCATCTACGGGTACAATGAGCTACCCTCCAGCTACGATGAAGTAGCTTTAAAACCTGTTTTGAAACTCTTTGCAAAAAAGACAGCTACAAGAATATTGAATAAATCACAAAGAGTAGGCTACGCAGGAGACTTCACTGCTCCTAAAGATATGACAGTCTCTACCTACGATCTTGGTTACGGTGACGGCTGGACCAGAACAGAAAATAATAATGCCTATATGACCGCTGAAGGTTTACCGATACTCGGAAGGGTTTCGATGGATTTTATCTCTCTGGAGAGTGAAAAAAAAGAAGTGCTCATTATGGACAATGCGCAAGAAGCTGCAAAACATTTTGGCACAATTTCGTATGAAATGACTACGGGGTTGAGTAAAGATATTGAAAGAGTAGTTGTTTAATTTTTGTGTAGATTTATATTGGTGG
>DQSX01000087.1 GCA_015663065.1 Sulfurovum sp. | reverse complement strand
GCATCATGAATATAAGCATCCACTTTATCCATCTCCTCTTTACATGTACCTTTTTGTGCACTATACGCTTCTGCTGACTCCAGTTGTGCTTTTGCCATATTTACATTGTGACTTGCTCTAATGCTGACACGTATCTTGTACACTATCCACATGACTAAAAGTACAGCCAGGCCTATCAAAGCGGCTCCAACCATTGGCTGCTGTCCCATACCCACCAGATTTGCATACCATTGAATGACAGGCGTCAGTGTCTCTTTGGTAAAGACAGTGGAAACATACCAGGAGATATTGAGTTTTGTCATCGCCACGAAAACCATAGCTATTAAAGTAGCTACACCTGCGATCAATGCCATGATGGCTCCGGTAAATGCACCACTGGACACATCTTTTATTTGAATAGGCTCTACTTCTGTTTTAGGCTCAAAGACAACCATGTCATCGTCAAGTTCTGCACTCTCTTCCGCTTCATAACCCAGTTGTGAAAGTAAGACTTCAGAAGCATTCAGTCCATTGTTTTTAAGATCCTGCTTCGCTTTTTCGTAATGTTCCAGGTCAGAAGCGAGCAAAAGTTTACACTCATCAAGTTGTGCTTCAGACTCTTTTACAATGATCTTCGCTTTATTCACCATCATTTTGGCGGCATCATTCTTTTTCATATTCTGGATCTGTCCGTCAACATCTGCTTCGTCAGTTTCATTCACCGGTTCCTGAGACGCTTCATCAGATGCTTCGCTTGTTTCTTCAGCTGCTTCGACCTCTTCTTCTTCTGTTTTCACGGTCTCTTCATTTTGAACCATTTCTTCTTCTATAACCCCAGATGTCTCTTCAATGTTTTCTGCATTTTCTGCATTTTCATTCTGTTCCTTCATTTTTCATCCTTATAAAAGTTATCTCATTCTCCTATTTTAGCGAAATTTTTCATTAATTATTTAATCTACATCAATTTATTAAAACACTTGGCTATAATTTTACACTTTAAACATTTTCACGAGGATATTTATGGGCATTATAGTCGCACTTCTGGTTTTATCGGTACTTATCTTTTTTCATGAGTTGGGTCATTTTACTGCTGCACGTTTTTTTGGCGTGCAGGTTGATGTATTCAGCATCGGTTTTGGTAAACGTCTCTGGACAAAAAAGCTCGGTAAAACTGAGTGGAGCCTCTCTGCCATTCCTCTTGGCGGTTATGTCAAGATGAAAGGTCAGGATGATACTGACCCTACAAATATCTCTTATGACAATGACAGCTATACGGCAAAAAAACCGTGGCAGCGTATTATCATTCTGCTTGCCGGTCCTTTTGCCAACTTTCTCATGGCATTTTTTCTCTACCTTGCCATCTCCTATATGGGTGTACCCAAACTGCAAACCTATGTGGACAAAGTAACCGAAGATGCTCCTGCCTATGCCGCAGGCATTCAAAAAGAAGACAGGATCATTCAGATCAATGGTCACAATGTCAAGTATTGGGAAGAGGTCGGCAAAACGATCAATGAGACAGAAGGACCTATTACCCTCATCGTTGAGAGAAACAATACACTGCATACACTTCAACTTACACCAAAGACCATTGAAGACAAAAATATTTTTGGAGAGATGATCACAAGAAAGATCATAGGGATCACACCGCTTCCAAAACAGACCACTGTCTATTACGGTTTTACAGACGGTTTTGTTTACGCCTGGGATGAAACCATCAAAGCCTCTACGCTCATCTTCCAATCTGTACAGAAACTCATTACAGGTGTGGTAAGTCCGGACAAACTCGGAGGTATCATCACCATTGTAGATATAACAGCACAAGCCTCTTCAGCAGGGATACTGGCACTCTTTTTCTTCACCGCACTCATTTCAGTGAATCTTGGGGTACTCAACTTACTGCCTATACCAGCACTGGATGGGGGACACATCATGTTCAACCTCTATGAAATGTTAAGAGGCAAAGCACCCAGTGAGAATGCCATGTACTACATCACACTGGTGGGTTGGGCCATGCTAATCAGTCTTATGCTTTTAGGATTGTATAATGATGTCAATAGATTATGGGGTTAAAGGATAAAAAATGATACTAGACAAAGAACAATTACGAAGAAATCTCGATGAAGTCATCTGGAACATAGAAGAGGCGCGTATTGCCGTAAGTGAACACCACATTGTTAAACTGGTCACCGTTGCCAAGTACACAGAGATGGAAAATATAGCCACACTCTATGAACTGGGTCAAAGAGCTTTTGGTGAAAACCAGGTACAGCAGCTAAAAGAGCGAATGACAGAACTTGAAGCGCTTCCTCTGGAGTGGCACATGATCGGCTCACTGCAAAAAAACAAGATCAACAATCTTATAGACCTACGTCCAAGCCTCATGCACTCTCTAGAGAGCATAGAGCTGGCAACAGAACTTAACAAAAAGCTTGAAGCTAAAGGTTCAAAAATGCACTGCCTGCTTCAGATCAATGCTGCCAAAGAGGAGAGTAAATCAGGTGTAAGCAGTGAAGAAGCCTTTGACATCTACCAGCAGATCAAAGAGAGCTGTCCAAACATCACCCTTAAAGGTGTCATGACCATCGGTGCGCACACAGAAGATATAAAACGGATACAACAGAGTTTTGAAACTACACACAGTATTTATGAGAAATTGGAAAAAGAGGGAGCGACTATCTGCTCCATGGGTATGAGTTCAGATTATAAACTAGCCATCAAATGTGGATCAAATCTCATCAGAGTAGGATCTGCACTTTTCAAGTAAGTAATAATAGTGGTGGTGGAAAATCCCATCCTACGCGTAAGCAATTAGACATCAATCACGCAAAGCGTGCCTTGTCATCTCGAACGCCCTTGAAAACGCAGTGATTCGAGAGGGATGACGACTTTTGTAATACTTTTCTAGAAAAGTATTGAGAGAAACAACACCACAGTTATAATAAGAGGAAATTTAAAAAAGGAAGAAACGCTAAGGCGCCACCGCTTCCTGGCAAGAAGCACAAACTCCATAAAGATTCACCTGTCGTTTATTCAAAACAAAACGCTCCGCATCCGTTAAAGCAAGAAAAACCTTACCTGCTTCATCCATACAAGGTTTATCAGCCACATCCCCACACTCCGTACAAACCAAATGAATATGATCCATTTTAGCAAGCTCATATTTCGGCTTTCGACCAGAAATAGGCACTTCAACCAAAACAGCTTTCTCGACCATCAAAATAATATTTTTATAAATTGTAGCAAGAGAGATGGAAGGGTGTACTTTAATGACCTCATCATAAATATCTTCTACAGACATATGGCCATTTTTTTCTATAGTTTCCAGGATGTTCATACGTTGGAACGTCACTTTTAGGCCGTTCTCTTTCAACAACCCTACATAATCTCTCATTTTTTTTCCTTTAACACATAGGTAAACCCATTTGGTATACAGGCTTATCTATGTGTTGTTTTCATAAGGTGGACAAAAGCCACCCTATGTAGTTATTAGAGCTCGTCAGCGTGCTTTTCAAGGTAAGAAGCAACACCTTCTGCATCAGGCTTCATACCTTCGTCACCTGCCTGCCAACCGGCTGGACACACTTCTCCATGTTCGTTTGTAAAGAGCATTGCATCAACCATTCTTAGCATTTCATCTTCGTTTCTTCCCAATGGAAGGTCATTGATAACTGCATGTCTAATCGTACCGTCAGCATCAATAAGGAAAGAACCTCTCAGTGCTACCGCTTCATCAAGAAGTACATCATAATCTCTTGAGATCTGTTTTGTAAGGTCTGCAACCAACGGGAAGTTGATGCGGCCGATACCACCCTCTTTAACCGGAGTTTCTCTCCATGCAAAGTGTGAGAACTGACTGTCTACAGATACACCGATGATATTAATACCTCTTTTTTTGAACTCTTCTGCTCTGTGAGAGAATGCAATGATCTCTGATGGACATACAAAAGTAAAATCTAGTGGGTAAAAGAAAAGTACTGCACCTTTTTCACCTAGGTTTTCCATAAGATTGAAGTCTTCTACTATTTGACCATCTGCAAGTACAGCTGTTGCTGTGAAATCCGGAGCTTTTTTTGTTACTAACATATTTGAAATCCTTAAAGAATAATTTTTATTACTTGAGAATTTTAGCAAAATTTCTTTAATCAAAAGTTAATAAAGTAGAAAATAAGAGTAAAAACTCTTATTTATTTAAAAGGCAACAATCCAAACTTTTTAATAAACGCTTCATCAATATCGATAAGTCCTTTTTTCTGCAGAGAATCCAACACTTCTTTCGTACAAAAAGTATCTCCCGGCCATTCACGTTCAAAACCATCTACATCACCTTTATTGGTCGCATCCACAGCGATGAAAGGTTCAAGTACAACATCTCTGTTTGCATCTATATTGTTTGCTACACGCCAAACAAGCATGTACAAGTCTTCAATGTCATTATTTTCTTTATCTACAATAATGAGTACCTTGATGTGCTCTTTTAAGACTTTGAGTTTTTTGATCATTTTGCGTTGTGATTTCTTCTTATTGACAGAGATCACACAGAGAGGATTTTTTGTCTCCGTAAAATACTGCTTTAGCTCTACAACATTGGCATTGATCTCTTGTATTTTTTCAAGCAGTGCAGCATCAGAAAGAAGCGTCTCAACGCCCTCTTCTACCTCTTCACCCGTAGCATCTACCCCAAGCTTCCCGCCTACAAACTGTTTGGCAGAGGAGTGGTCAAGATGGTCAACGATTCCTTTGGTAATGAAGACATTTTCTGGGCTGAGTCTGTTGAGAATGTGTTTTGTCAAAGCTTCACTCTCTTCCAATTCAGGTGCCTCTTCTCCCACAAAAAATGCATGTTTCACAAAAGACATTTGACCTACACCCCAGAATGCATGCATAAACTGCATCGCATGCCCCTCATACAATGTTTTCATCTTTGCCATAATGAGGTTATGAAACACACCATTCTCAGGCATATTATAGTCTATAAGGTCAGGTGCCATTGGTTTTAACATTGGTAAAAAGACCCTCTCTGTTGCCCAACCCATGTATTTGTCTTCAAGTGGCGGTTTTCCAACTACTGTCGCTGCAAAAACAGGGTTCTTTTTCATCGTAATGGTCTCTACTTCCATAACCGGGAAAGGCTCTTTAAGTGTATAGTAGCCCGTATGGTCACCAAACGGTCCTTCTATCTCCATGCGTTCAGGGTCTACAAAACCTTCTATAACGATGTCCACATCACGAGGGATATGTATGTCATTCGTTATAGACTTAACCAACTGGGCATTTTTATTGCGTACAAAACCGTAAAGTAACATTTCGAACATTCCATGAGGCATAGGAGCCTGTCCGCACCAGATGTAAAGCGGGTCACCACCAATGGCAATGGTCACAGGCATCTTCTTGCCCGCTTTCTGGTACTGGTCAAAGAAGTGTGACGCATCTTTATGGATCTGCCAGTGCATTCCCAGTCTGTTCTTGTCATACTGCTGCAGTCTGTACATCCCGAGATTTTGCATCTCTCCGTCTAAACTCTGCGTATAAACCTGTCCCATCGTAATGAACGGTCCCCCATCCTCTTCCCAGGTCTTCAAGATCGGAAGCGTATCCAAGTCAACCTCTTCTTTAGGGATGATCACTTCCTGACACTCCCCTCTAAATTTCAAACGTTTTGGAAATACATTTTTAAGGGAAAACATTTTAGGGATCATCGCAAGTTTTGCTTTAAATGTTTTAGGCGGTTTGAGCTTCAACAATTCTTCTATACCCTCTGCCACAGCATCAGGGTGCTTGCCAAATATATCTTCAGTCAGCTGTTTATTTGCAAAAATGTTCATAAGTACAGGCATAGTGTACTCGATGCCTTTGGCTTTGTTGACAGGCTTTGTAAAAAGGATCGGTCGTGAATCTTCTTTTTTCACTTCCACATACGCCACATGAGGGATCTCAAGCTCCACATCAAGTGGTTCATCTATTACCTTCAAATTCCCGTTATCTTTAAGCCACTGTACTACATCTTGCATTGTTCTGCCTTTGCATTATTCATTAAATTGAAAGGATTATAGCTAAAAGTCGGTTATGAACTAAACAGTAAAGAGCAATACTAGTTAAGGACAGATATCCTCTGCTCTCCCATTTTTATCTTTGATTCTGTACCATCACTCATCCGCACTTTTCCTATAGCTGTACGTGTGCGAGGATCAGATGTCATCGTAGCAATCCCATGTCTGTCGTCATCACAGGCTATTTGCATCGTCATAGTCTTCTTCTTTACCTAGTCTTTCATATTCATCGTACCACGCATCGTGCCTTTTTCATTGACGATCGTTACAGGTATTGTGACAATGGTACAACCCGATACAATAAAAAGAAGTAATAAGCAATAGAGATAATTTGAATTTGATGGAGTTCCATTTATCAGTCGTAGAAAAAAGTGGCAAAAACAAGGAGATCATATAAAAAACAAGGAAGGAAATATATGAAAAAGCCACTTTTTCCAGTAGTTTGATGCCAAGAGCAAACAAGGAAGTTTACAAATTTTGGACAAGGAGTAAAACAAACTCTTAACATCTAAGTGAAAGAGAATCTCTCTTTCTTAAGTGCAGTATAACACTTCTAGGTGTACACATGGAAAATGAAGGGTTAATGGGTGGATAATACCATCATTTTTAAATTTTATTTAAAAAATCCCATCTCTTCTGATAAGCTTATTGTCTTCCTTCTGCCAAATCGGTGATATGGTAACCCTTTTTCCAATACTCCTGTACCTGCTTCTGTAAAAGCGAATATTTTTCACTGATCACATAGGTTTCTTTTCGGAAGGTATCATATTTACAAAAAAGTGCAAACCATTGGTTATTTCCATACTCCAGACTCTGTATATTGTAACCCTCTTTCCAGTGTTTGCTTATGGTCTCTTCGAGTGCCTTTTTATCTTCGACAAATGCATAACTTTGCTCTTTACATGCTGCTTGTTTAGCAAACACAGCAGTCCAGTACCCCTCTGCTACTTCTACGTCTACAAGTGATGAACCTCGCTCTTGATGTTTTTTTATCTCTGTTTTTAGCTGCTCTTCATCACGCACTACCACTAACTCTGTACCCTTAACTGCACCACCATGTTCAAACACAGCGAGCCATTCACCCACACCATTCTCTACATTTTTCAAGTCATAACCTTTACGGTGATATTTCTTAACGACTTCGTGGAAGTCACTCATGTATCTACGATGTACATAGAACTGTTTACTGACACCTGTCCCCTTACTTAACACAGCAGTCCAACGTCTTGGTGAGTGAGAGATATCGGTGATGATATACCCCTCTTTCCAAGCTTTTTTCACGTCAGGTCTTAATTGGTAAAGTTTTGTTTTAGGAATCATTGTCTGTTTCGTCATACCACTCTCATTAGACAGCACAGCGATCCAAAAAAAATCTGCCATCGCCATAGAGGGCAACAATAGCAACAAGGCCAATAATTTATATAATATTTTCATTTCATTTTTCCTTTTACATTATCATAGCATATAATCAATGGATAGTATGCTATTTGAATACTCAGCTCCTCCCTGAAGAAATCCAAGTTAGGTTCCAATCTTGTCAAAGAATCACAACAAACCCTCATCCGAAAAAGAATAAAACCCATCTTTAGCCAAGATCACATGATCAAGTAACTCTATACCCACCAACTTTGAGACTTCTTTCAACCTCTGCGTTATTTGTACATCTGCCCTGCTTGCCTCCAAAGTACCTGAAGGATGATTATGAGCAATGATGATGCCTGCTGCTCTGTCTGCTATGGCATCAGTAAATACTTCCCTTGGATGCACCATACTTTGGTTGAGTGTACCGATGAAGACTGTACGTGTGTTGATAATGTGTGACGCACCATCGAGTGTGATGGAGAGAAAATGTTCTTGCTTTTTTATACTGAATTCTTTTAACTCTTCATACACTTCCCCGGCAGAAGTAATACGTTTGTTTGAGCGTATAAGATAGCGTTTGCTCAGTTCCAAGGAAGCAAGTATTTGCGAAGCCTTTGCGATGCCCAATCCATGGATGGCACACAGTGTCTCTAGGCTGAGTTTATCGAAGTCTGTATCCATCAGTGCAATGATCTCTTTCGCCAATTTACGTACATCTTTTCCCTGTACACCTGAACCAAGAAGTATGGCTAAAAGCTCATCATTTTTAAGTGCCTGCACTCCTTTATTTAAGAGTTTTTCTCTGGGTTTATCGTCTTTATGTAAATCTCTTAATGCAGTCATTTTAGAAACCCCATCACTTTCACCTCTGCAACTTCAGAGGTAGCAATAAGTTCATCCAGTGATTTCTTGAGTTCTTTGTAGTGTTTGTCATGCTTTCTATCTACCTCAATGAGTTGTTTGGCTAAAGCGTTATAGTGTTTAGAAAATTCACGAAGTTTTTTAAACGTTCTTATGATGGCTATATTTGTTTCTACGGCTACGGAACTATTGAGTACAGTAGCTAGCATATAAATGCCTTCTTCTGTAAAAGCAAAAGGGCTTTTTCTTAGGCCCATAATCTCTTTATTGGAAGTCGCAAATTGCGACTTCCAATTTTTTAATTCACTTTCATTCAATTGAAACATAAAATCTTCTGGAAACCTATCTATATTTCTTTTTACTTGTTCATTAAGTCTTTTTGTCTCAACCTGATATAATGATGCCAAGTCCCTATCCAACATAACCTGTTTACCACGCAGTGTCAAAATATGACTGCTTATCTCACTCTGTACGATCATTTCATTCATAGCCTACTCCTAGAGATTATAAAAGTAGTGTAATAGAAAAAATGATCTAACGTAAAAAATATGTCATATTGACATATTTTTGGAATATTTACCATTAAGTCATATTTCTTGAACCATATACACCATTGGATTCTTTGTATGCCTCTTTTATATAGGTGAGTAACTTCTGATTTTCAGATTCTCTATTGG
>DQSX01000163.1 GCA_015663065.1 Sulfurovum sp. | reverse complement strand
TTGTAGGCTCTCTTCAAGTCCCTCTTCAAGACACTGTATGGCTTGGAAATTACAGATTGTTCTACTTAATAGAAAATGATAAATTAATTATTGCTGTAGTAGATTTTAGACATCGTCAACAGGCTTATGACTAAGCACATAACAAAACATAGGAGAGAGAGTTTAAACTACCAAAATTTCTCTACATCAATCAAACCTTCTATCCCCTCATATTCCCTTGCAGAACTATATCTCCAGTGTGTAGCATCGATCAAGATAACACAAAGCATTTATTTCATACCCTTTTTAGTAGAAATTCGCTATAAATACACATTAATTTTTCCATACATAAAGGAACCCTATGTCATACGCAATAGAATCATTTGACCCAGAGATTTTTCAAGCCATTGAAAACGAAAGAGAAAGACAAACTGATCACCTTGAGATGATCGCATCTGAGAACTTTACCATCCCTGCTGTGATGGAAGCAATGGGTTCTGTATTTACAAACAAATATGCAGAAGGTTACCCGTATAAGCGTTATTACGGTGGATGTGAATATGCTGACGTGGTTGAACAATTGGCCATTGACAGAGCATGTGAACTTTTTGACTGTAACTATGCAAATGTTCAGCCCCACTCAGGTTCTCAAGCAAACGGTGCTGTCTATGCCGCACTGCTGAAAGCCGGAGAGAAGATCTTAGGTATGGACCTTTCACACGGTGGCCACTTGACACATGGTTCTAAACCAAGTTTTTCCGGTAAGAACTACTCATCTTTCACTTACGGTGTAGAGCTTGACGGTCGCATCAATTATGATGAAGTACTTAGAATTGCCAAAA
The DNA here is from genome assembly GCA_015663065.1 of Sulfurovum sp. GTDB lineage: Bacteria > Campylobacterota > Campylobacteria > Campylobacterales > Sulfurovaceae > Sulfurovum. The sequence continues at coordinate 1,950 of DQSX01000163.1, read as the reverse complement.
CTGTTCAGCCAAAGATCATCGTCTGTGGTGCTTCTGCGTATGCAAGAGAAATTGACTTTAAAAAGTTTAGAGACATTGCTGACGAAGTGGGTGCCATTTTATTTGCTGACATTGCGCATATTGCCGGTCTAGTATGTGCCGGTGAACACCCTAGCCCATTCCCGTATGCGGATGTTGTTACCACAACCACACACAAAACACTCGCAGGACCTCGTGGCGGTATGATCATGACCAATGATGAAGATATAGCCAAAAAGATAAACTCTGCCATCTTCCCGGGTCTTCAGGGTGGTCCACTTGTACACGTGATCGCAGCCAAAGCAGTAGGTTTCAAATATAACCTTTCTGACGAATGGAAAACATATGCTAAACAGGTGAAAGCAAATGCAAACAAACTTGCAGAAGTACTTGTGGCCAGAGGATACGATGTCGTTTCAGGCGGTACAGACAACCACCTTGTACTTGTCTCTTTCTTGGACAAAGAGTTTTCCGGAAAAGATGCAGATGCAGCGCTGGGTGCAGCAGGAATTACAGTAAACAAAAACACAGTTCCCGGTGAGACAAGATCTCCATTTGTAACTTCAGGTGTACGTATCGGTTCTGCTGCATTGACAAGCAGAGGCATGAAAGAGGCTGAATTTGAAATTATTTCAAATAAGATCGCTGATGTACTTGACAATATAAATGACCATGATCTACATGCAAAGATCAAAGATGAGATGAAAGCATTAGCACAAAATTTTGTTATTTATGAAAAATCAATCTATTAGGTCGAATCATTAAAGTTTTTGATTTAGAATTTACCACAGATCATTACTACATAAAACGTCCTTCGATCGTCGAACAGATACAGTTCGACAATCGTACCTTCTATGCCAAATTTGAGCGCATCGATGAACCCCTCACTCCACTTGTAGTACAACAGCATTTGAATAGACAATACATTATTGCTGTACCTTTACTGAAAGATAACCGTACAAATTACCTTGTTCTGGAATACAAAGGGGAAGAGTATCAGCGTTTTACCCATCTGGTCAAACACCTTTTCAATACCATGAAGATCTCTGATTACCATATCTATCAGGGTAGAGATGAAGAAAAGATACGGGTATTTGTTGAAGTAGACAGCATTTCACTTGAAATTGCCGATGCAAAATTACAAGAGATCTCAGACAATCTCAAACAAAAACTGACTAAAAAGTGGAAGTGTCTGCCACTACTCTCTTTGCCCGAAGACTATAATATTGTCACCCTGCCTTACAAAGAAATTTAAACTCACGCCAACACCCACTATCATAATCATACTTACGATACAATAACTCCCAAATAATACAACGGATAAAAATGTTTGAAAAACTATTAAGATTTTTTGTTAACAACTCTCGATTGAACTATTTTCTTTTTATCCTTGTTTTCCTTAGCGGTGTAGCACTCTATACCAAAACCCCAAAAGAGATCTTTCCTTCATTTGAACTGGACATGATCTCGGTGAACGGGCACTATACCGGAGCGTCTATTGACATGCTGGACAAGATGGCGGTCAAAGAGATAGAGAGTGAACTCAAGAATATCGATGGCATTGCCAAAATGGCAACGGTGATCTCTGCGGGTAAATTTAATATTATTCTGGAACTTGAAAAACGTGTCAACAAATACAATACCGCAGACAAAGTCAAAGATGCCATTACCCTGACCAAACAGTACCTGCCTTCAGATATGGATGAACCTACCGTAAAAGTACTAGAGGTCAAAAGAGATCTACTGCGTGTTGCGATCTCTTCAGAGAGTGCAGACCATGCAGCATTGATAGATGCCGCCGACAGACTCAAAGAGAAGATCATTGTGTTAAAAAATATCTCGGAAGTCAGTATTTTTGGAGATTCGGACAAGTATTATGACATTCGTCTGCATTCTGAGAAAATACGCGCATTGGGACTGGATGAGAATGCC
>DQSX01000107.1 GCA_015663065.1 Sulfurovum sp. | reverse complement strand
TTTGTGAAGGTGCTTTGTAAACAAAAGAGTTCCCCCGTGTCATATTGAAAAAATAGCTGTCAGATTTGTCAAAAACCAGTTCAATGGTATTGTCTTCCACCCGTCTTGCCCGAGAGATAAATGAAAAATGGTTCAAGCGTTCTGTAATGGCTTTAAGTGTATATAGTTTCATTGTATATTCCCAAAAGTACGGTTCGTTGATGGTATTGTATCTAAATTAGGTTATTTCAAATAATTACGTTATACTAGCTATAATTTTAGATTAATATATAAATAAGGGATTATTATGAAAAATCTACTTCTCTCTCTACTCTTGATCATGCTTGCTTCGGTATCACTGTCTGCTAAAGATACAGACAGCAACAAAACCAAAGTACCTAAAGAGAACAATGCCACATCAAAAGCACAGGAACAGATCAAAAAACAGCAAGAGCGTGAAAAAAAGTTTGCACAAGAAGGAAAATTTTACCAGGGACCGGAGTATGACCTCTCTTATGCAGAAGTGGACCCGGCAGCAGTCGATAAAGTTCCTCTCATAGAGCCTGACCTTGAGTTTGATATGGATGATGTTTACGACTAAAAATTGACCCTAATTTTATTTTGCTATAATTCGCGTAATTATGTATAAACAAAAGGACAATTATGGGTCAGACTATAACAGAAAAGATCTTCTCAGAGCATGCAGGCAAAAATGTCTATGCAGGAGAGATCGTAAGAGTACCTATCGATATGACGATCGGTAATGACATTACCACCCCTATCTCCATCAAAGCATTTGAAGAGAGTGGTGCGAAAACGCTTGCCAATCCGGACGGTTTTGCCATTGTGATGGACCACTATATTCCGGCAAAAGATATTGCTTCTGCGAATCAGGCAAAAATTTCAAGAGATTTCGCTTATAAACATGACCTGAAGTACTTCTTTGATGAAAAAGATATGGGAATAGAGCATGCTTTACTTCCTGAAAAAGGATTGGTGATCCCCGGTGACGTTATCATCGGTGCAGACTCACACACCTGTACGCATGGTGCCTTAGGTGCATTCTCTACAGGTATGGGCTCAACGGATATCTCTTTTTCCATCATCACAGGGGGTAACTGGTTCAAAGTGCCTGAGTCTATTAAGGTTACTTTGCTGGGAAAACCCGGAGAGCACATTTACGGGAAAGATATCATCTTGGAACTTATCCGTATTTTGGGCGTGGATGGTGCCTTGTACCAAGCCATTGAATTTGTCGGAGACGGTGTGCAGCACCTTGGTATGGCAGATAGATTCTCTATGTGTAATATGGCCATTGAAGCAGGAGCAAAAAGCGGTATTTTTGCCATCGACGATATCTCTCAAAGCTATTTGGATGAGAGAGCAGAAGTCAATGGCGGCTTGAGATCGGAAGCAAAATTGCATTATTCTGATGCAGACGCAAAGTATGTTCAGGAGATCACTATTGATATGGCAAACCTCTCACCAGTCATTGCGTACCCGTTCCTACCGTCTAACGGTAAACCTGTAGAGCAGGCGGTAGAAGATGATCTTAAGATCGATCAGGTGATGATCGGTTCCTG
>DQSX01000211.1 GCA_015663065.1 Sulfurovum sp. | reverse complement strand
TTCTCATAAGTCATCAAAAAGGAAATCGATTTATAAGGCCATTTGTAGATGAATTTTTAGATTTTTGTGATCTGAAACTTTTGGATCTATCTTCAACTGTGGGCAGAAATGTCGCTAGAGCCATTGAAAGTGCTTATATCTCTGAGTATATCTTCAAGTTCATCAATCAATTGGTAGAAAATATAAAATATTATGATACGGATACCTGGACAAAATTCACGTTTGAAACATTGCCAAAAAAGACAAAAGGAAGAGCATTTTTTGAGGTACCCAGAGGTGTATTGTCACACTTCATCAATATCGAAGATCAAAAGATACAAAACTATCAAGTCATAGCTCCGACCACATGGAATGCCTCTCCAAAAGATGGAAAAGGTCAAAGAGGTCCCTATGAAGACGCTCTTATAGGTATAAAACTTCATGATCCTTCCCAACCACTTGAAGTTTTAAAGGTGTTGCACTCCTTTGATCCCTGTCTTGCCTGTGCGGTACATATCATCAATGCAAAAGGGAATGATCTTGGTGAGTATAAGATCCATGCAAGTTGTTAAGGCATCTACTCCTCATCCATCTTTCCTCGCAGGCATTTCTTACCGGCATGCTTTTTCACGGATAGCTTCAAAGGTGATAGTGAGATGCATAGGAAAAAAAAGGACTTCACTTGTAGCTCCCGTATTCTCTGCCAAGTTTAAGAAGATCTTCATTGATCTGGTATTTTTTAAAGGCAATTTCATCTATAGGTTTGTGGTTAAATCCACAGTCACTAAAGCATACAACCGAGGATTTTTTTCCCTCTAGAAGACCATCTATGGCATGTGTTACAAAATTAAAGGCCATAAGTCGGTCATGTACCGTAGGATTGCCCCCTCGCTGTATGTGACCCAACACCATAATACGGGATTCTATGGCCAGCTCTTCTTTAAACCACTGTGCCGTTTGCTCCGAACTCTTCACAGCTTCAGAAACCACTGCGATGAAATATTCTCTACCCTCTTCTATCTGCTTCTTAAAAGACTTTTTATAGCTGTCCAGATCATAAGGTATCTCTGGAATAAGGCACATTTCAGCACCAGAGGTAAGTGCTGAAACAAGTGCCAGATAACCGCACTCACGCCCCATGGTTTCTATGACAAAGGCTCGGGAGAAGGAAGAGGCCGTATCACGGATGGAGTCTATGGAAAACTTGATGACATTCAATGCAGTATCCACACCAAGACAGTATGATGTGCCTGCAATATCATTATCGATGGTTGAGGGAATACCGGAAAAGCTGATGCCTTCACTCTCTTCACTCAATTTCTGCATCCCTTTAAAAGACCCATCTCCACCTAAAACAACCAAATACTCTATCTGATGGGATCTGAGATTGTCAAGAGCCAGCTTTCGATAAGCCTTCTGCATAAAACGTTGAGAACGTGATGTTTGTATTTTGGTACCGCCACGAGAGATGATACCTGCAACATCAGAGTACTGTGCCGGATGGATCCTGCCGTCTATAAGGCCTTCATAGCCGTGTTCAATAAAATACGGTTTTAACCCTTTTGCAAAACTATACTCTACAAAACGTTTCAACGCTGCGTTCATCCCGGAGACATCTCCGCCTGAGCAGAGTATGGCTATATTCTTCATGGCTACACCTTTTCAAGCTATTAAATTTGATTATATCATTATTACGTTAGCATACAGCATAGAATTACAGAAGGCATAGGATGAATAAAAATGAGTATGTTGGGTTAAAACAGGAAAAGTACACGATCACTCAGGATGATATGGATTTTTTTTATTCTGATGAAGCCAGAAGCCTGAGACTGCAGCTTGATTACCTTAAAGCTGAGGATAAAATGAAAAAAGAGGGTGTCAACCACAGTATTGTTGTCTTTGGATCTGCTAGGACCAAAGAAGATGACAAGTACTATAAAGAGGCCAGAAAATTTGGAAGACTTGTAGGGGAAAGCGGAAAAGGTCCCGAAGACTCACATGTCACTGTGATGACAGGTGGCGGTCCGGGGATTATGGAAGCGGCCAATCGTGGTGCCCATGATGTAGGAGCCAAATCTATCGGTCTTAACATCAGACTTCCACATGAACAGAGACCAAACCCCTATGTGTCACCGGAGCTTTCATTTCATTTTTACTATTTTGCCATGCGTAAACTGCATTTCATGCAACGTGCGAAAGCTCTGGTTGTTTTTCCAGGTGGGTTTGGAACACTGGATGAACTTTTTGACATCCTTACCCTGATACAAACTGAAAAAAGTCCCCTTATTCCTATTGTTTTGGTGTGTAAAACCTATTGGAATAGAGTGATCAATTTTGATTTTTTAGTGAAAGAAAATGTCATCAACAAAGAGGATATAGCACTTTTTAGCTATGCTGAAGATGCAGATGATGCCTGGAATTTCATACTTTCCTGGTATAAAGAAAAAGAGTTAGCACTTTTTAAATAGGATCTATTTTGGAAATTACACATTTTTTTGAAGCACTGTGGTAACTTTCACTTGCCATAGCAAATGCAGCCATACTATGGGTCATAATTTTATGGTTTTTGGCACTACCCTACTTTAAAAATAAAAAAGATTGCAATGACGGTAATTGCTGCACTTAAGAGATATGTTATAATAAAAACATTCGATTTCAAGGAGTAATGATATGGACGCACACAGTTTCATTTTAGTACTTTTACTGGTCTTCGCAGGAGCAAGGATCTTTGGAGAGCTCTTTGCCTATTTTGGTATAGTCGCAGTACTGGGGGAAATATTTGCCGGACTGATTATGGGACCCAGTGGCTTCTCATTTATTTCACTTGAGGAGAGCGGGCCTCTACTCAAGGTACTTGCAGAGATCGGGATCATGTTACTACTTTTTGAAATTGGATTTGAAACCGACATCAACAAACTCAAACATGTTGGTGCAAAATCCTCTATTTTGGCGATCGGTGGAGCACTGATACCTTTTCTCTTAGGGTACATGATCTCCTATTATCTGCTAAATCTATCTTTAAATGCTTCACTTTTCATAGGGGGTACACTCACGGCCACTAGTATTGGTATTACCATGCGTGTTTTAAAGGACATAGGTATAGCAACTGGGAAACGTGCACAGATCATTTTAGGTGCTGCAGTGATGGATGATCTTATAGGTATACTCTTTTTGGTCTTAATTTATGATTATATCTCTACAGGTGAAATATCTCTACTGCACACTGCAAAGATCTTTACATTTATTATGATCTTTTTTATACTGACCCCTGTTGCTGCCAAAGCCATTGCCAAACTCATGCGTCATTTATCCTTTAAACGACGTGTACCCGGTTTTATTCCCAGTTTTATCATCTCCCTGATCTTACTTTTTTCCTATATTGCTTCTCTGTTTGGTATACCTGAGATCCTGGGTTCATTTGCAGCTGGTATCGCTTTTTCAAGACGATTCATTATCCCTTTTGCCTCTTATTTGCACCCCGATGAAAATGACCATGATTTCCTAGTACATTTAAGAGACAGGATGCATCCTATCATCTATCTTTTTTCTCCGATCTTTTTTGTTTATGTTGGATTATCCATAGACCTGAGCGTCATAGATTTTACTTCTCTTCACTTTTGGCTTATTTCATCACTCTTGATCTTTATGGCTTTTCTTGGTAAATATGCAGCAGCGCTTTTAGTACCGGGGGTGAAGTTTAAAGATAAAGCATTTTTAGGTCTGGCTATGATACCAAGAGGAGAAGTGGGTCTTATATTTGCTGAACTCGGAAGAACTACAGAAGTACTTGACAATGAGATTTATTCGATTTTAGTATTGGTCGTGGTTGTCACAACTCTCCTGCCCCCACTGTTTATGAAGTACTTTTTTAAACCTGAAGTGCTTTAGCACTTCGTTTAGGAAAATTTCTTTTCCCAATAATTTTTCCACACACTCACAAGCTTTGCTCTGCTGACATGTCTATATTTTTTAGGGAGGTTGTATCTAAGATTTCTTTCCAATCGTTTAGTCAGTGTTTTATTTTTCATGATGGCATTAAATCCAGCCGCACCCTGCTGATGTGTTCCATAAATTGAAAATGCTGAGATCTTCAGACCGTTTCTCTTTAAAGCGCTTATATTGTCATGCAAAATAGCTTTAAAGATCCTGTCCTGGTTTTTAGCTAGTTTCCATTTACTTTTAGGAATGTTCAACTTTTTAGCATAAGAATGCGCGGTTTTAGGCATGATCTGGTAGCGACCGTAAGCACCGCTTTTACGGTTTTTTGTATGGTAATGACCCGTTGTAGATTCATATTTTACCACTTTTTTTACGATATCTTTCATGTTGCTATGACTTATCCCGGCTTTTTTAGCCAGTTTGGCATAAGATGCATGAAGTGAAGTACTAGTAAATAGTACCGAGAGCAGTATGGCAAATTGTATTTTTAAAAACTTGAAAAGTGATGGGCTTAACGAAGCTTTTGGAAGAAAGAGTGATAGTTTCTTTACAAGTATGGGTGAATTATTATCATAATGTGCTTCGATCATTGACTCCTGATATATTGGATTTGATGCGAAGTCTACAGTAATAGAGTTAACTGATTATTAAGCTAAATATAACAATGGCTTATTGTTGATCCTCCAATATCCAGCCTCTTGCATCATCTATCTGTTCATAGTTAAAATTTTTGATCACCGCTTCAACAAAATGGGAAGCGAAATGTTCTCCTACTTCACCCACTATAGAATCGGTAACCATTGCAAGTTTTTTAATTTTTTTATGATGATTTTTGATAAATGTCAAATGACGGTTAAAGGCAGCAAAGTCATCCCACCCCGGAAATGATTTTGCATAAATAATAATACCGTTCAACTGACCATTCTCTTCTATAAAGGGGTCAATAACCTTCACAGCTGCATCAAAATCTTCTTTTTTCAATGTACCGTGCGGTTGCAAAGTCACTATTTTTGTCTCTTTATTTAAAATTGTATTTAACATCATCAATCCTTCTCATCATATAATTCATCTTATTTTATCATTTTATTAATTATAATGTAGTATAAAAATAAAAATTAATAACTATTGAATGGATTATTATATTAATATTAATTAGTATCTATCGTATATACGGTACTTTAGCTGAGGGTGTCTCTTTTGAAGCATGTTCCAAATGTGTGTCTTGATCATCGAAAAAGATGTCTGCACCAAAGGCTTTGATGACTTCATACTTTTGCACACCACCCTGAAAGAAGGCTTCATCTACACGGACGCCCCAGCCTTCCAAGGTACCAAGAACTCTTTCATGGGTTGAAAAGTTTCTGGCAGTGACAAGCGCTGTACGTATGGGTGAAGCTTCCATGGGAAACTTATCCTGTATCTCTGAAATGGTTTTAAGAAATTTGAAGAAGGGACCTTTACTCAAAGGATTCTTTGCATTGTTTCTTTCATGGGCAATAAATGCTTCCAAACCACCCTCCTGATAGACCTTTTCACTCTCATCACCAAAGATCACAGCATCACCATCAAAAGCAATCTTTACCATATCTGACTCCTCAGAAGAGATAGGTGTATGTGGTAAGATGGTAGCTGCTGCCACACCGGAGTTTACCGCTTCCTCCACATCGGGTGAGTGCACAGAGAGAAAAAGATCCACTTTAAAGGCCTCCAAGTAACGTGCCACAGGTGTCCCTGCTGTCCACCCTGTTCTTTCTATGTCAAGTGCGTAGTGTTCTATGGAGCGGCCAATGCGTAAACCTGTGGCTGCATTGTTACGTGAAAGGATAATTACTTCTATAAGTTTATTGTCAAACTTTTTATTGATAGCAAGCAGATTTTGTACAAATCTAAAAGCTGAACCTTTAGAAAGTGGATCATCCAAATGTGCAAGTTGATGTGTGTAATAGCTCTCCAAACCTTCATTATCAAAAATTTTGTTCTCAGCTTCAAGGTCAAAAAGTGCCCGGGAAGAGATGGCAATTACCAGTTTATCGTGTAGATCATAGGACATACATACTCTTTTTTAGAAATTATATCACTTCTGGCACAATATTGTCATAAATCTTTGTTATAATATTTAAAATAATTATTTAGGAGCAAAAATGAGTTTTGGAAATATACTGTTGTTGATCATCGTGGGTGTGGGGGCATATCTTGTAGCCATCTATAATAAACTGGTAGCACTGAGAGCAGGCATGGATGCATCATGGTCAGACATTGATGTACAGTTAAAACGTCGTTATGACCTTATTCCTGCACTGGTAGACACAGTAAAAGGATACAAAGAGTATGAAGCTGACACGCTTGAAAAAGTCATTCAGGCACGCCAACAGGGTCTTTCTGCAGGTACTATGGATGAAAAAGCAGCAGCAGCCAATATGCTCTCAGGTGCACTTGGAAAAATGTTTGCACTG
>DQSX01000156.1 GCA_015663065.1 Sulfurovum sp. | reverse complement strand
GCAGACCAGGGCTTGGAATCTAAGCTTTTAAGCAGTGTTGCAGGGTGAAAAGTACCTGCCCCTGAGGGAATATCATACGGTTGCACAATGTTACATCCCTGATCTGCCCAAAATTGCTGAAGTTTTAAAAGTAACTCACTAAACGTAATAGCATTATTATTCATTTCTAAATTTCTACTTTCTAATTTTACAGTATTGTTTCGATCTCAGAAGAGTCAAGCTCTACTTTTTTCGCTTTGCTGATTCTGTCTTCCTGAAGTTTTACTTTCAACTCATCATCCTGCAGTGCCATGATCTGAATAGCCAAATAGGCAGCATTTACAGCACCCGCTTTACCAATAGCCAATGTTCCCACAGGCATACCTGCTGGCATCATCACTGTAGAGAGCAGTGCATCTTCACCTTTAAGTGGTCCGGATTCCATGGGTACACCCAAGATCGGCTTTGTTGTAGACGCTGCCAAAGCACCTGCAAGGTGTGCTGCCATACCTGCTGCTGCTATGAACACTTGTGCACCTTTAGCTTCAGCATCTTTGATGTACTTCTTTGTTCTCTCCGGAGATCTGTGTGCAGATGAGATAATAAGCTCATACGGTACACCGAACTTTTTCAGTGTCTCTGCACACTCTTGCATAATACTATAGTCACTTTTTGATCCCATTACGATTGATACGAATTTCATTTTTTTCCTTTGATTTACAATAAGGGCACCTAGGGTTTTTAGAGGTGCCGTTAAGTTCGTCATTCTGAACTTGATTCAAAATCCCTTTCAACTCTATAGACACCTTTGTATCCAGAAGGGATCCTGAATCAAGTTCAGGATGACACTATTTTCTATCCTGCTCCAGCTTCATGGGTGTAGAATCCTCTGTCAACCCTTTTTTCTCCAACGCTTCAGCGATCTTACGTCTTAAGATCGTATATCCCGGAAGCTTTGTAGGCAAAAGTATATCGTTGACATTACCAGAGTGTACACACTCCAACTCCTTACCATCTTTGGTAGTGAGTTTTTTAAAGGTGAGCCAATACTGTCCGTTTACCTCATCGATCTTCCCGATCTCATTGTCCGCCAGCTCTACACTGACACCTACAGGAAGTACGATCTCCACAGCATCACCCAGACAGGTTTTGTCTTTGCACTTCCATGTCAGACCATCTTCACTGACAAGCCCTGCTACCTGATGGGTACCATACTGTATGGAGAATGCCTGTGACTCTCCATCGTTCTTTTCAAAAGGACGTGAAGTCAGGTAAGCATCTGAAAAACCTCTGTTTTGCGTGGTATTGAGCTCCATCTGATAACGCTTTGCATCAAAATCTTTGGCATAATAATCGTCGATAGCATGTCTGTAAGCTTTAGTCACCACACCTGCATAATATGGCGACTTTGTACGTCCTTCTATTTTGAGAGAATCGATCACACCAGAATCCATGATCTCATCTATATGCGAAGCCATATTCATATCTTTGGCATTCATGATGTAGGTCCCCACTTCACTCTCCTCTTCCAGTCTAAAGGTTGTACCCGACTCAGGGTTATGTGCGTATATCTCATATGGGAAACGGCAGTCATTGGCACAAGACCCACGGTTAGGGACACGGCCAGTCTGCAAGGCCGAAATGAGACAACGACCCGAGTAGGCAAAACACATCGAACCATGTACAAAGACTTCAAGTTCAAGGTCAGGTATTACCTTCTTGATCGCTTCACAATCTTTCAAAGAGATTTCACGTGCCACGATAATACGTTTCACCCCAAGGTCATAATAGACCTGTGCGTCCAAAGCATTCATGACATTGGCCTGAGTAGAGAGATGAATAGGAATATCGGGTGCAATTTCAGCCGCAAGTTTCACCACTCCCGGAGAGGAGACGATTAAAGCATCAGGCTTCAGTTCTGCGATCTTTGCTATATGATTTTTATAGAGTTGAATTTGTGAATTAAAAGGAAAAGAGTTCACCGTGGCGTAGACTTTTTTGTCGCGCTCATGGGCATACTTTATACCCTCAGCATAGGAGTCCATGTCGAACTCTTTACCCGAACGGATACGCAATGAAAAAGTACTGGTACTGCCGTAGACCGCATCTGCACCATAATTCAGAGCGATCTTCATCTTCTCCAAATTACCCGCTGGTGCTAAAAGTTCTACTTTGTTTTGACTGTTCATCTATTTCCTACGACCACAAGGGGTGTTATTTTAGTTCTTATTTTACCTAAAATGTGGTAATAAACAGTTTTTTACGTTTAAGCATCCT